>DDLZ01000018.1:7532-7785 GCA_002340405.1 Bacteroidales bacterium UBA2559 | reverse complement strand
ACATTGAGAACCTGACCGAGGCTCTTGCCGAACAGGCATGGAACCTGTTTCTGTCGGTCGAGGAGGAGGGCGGCATGATGGTGCTTGTCGAAAGCGGTAAGGTTCAGGAGGCTGTCAATGCCACCAACGTCGCCCGCCGGGAAGCCGCAGCCAAGCGCAGGGAGTTACTGGTGGGAACCAACCAGTACCCGAATGTAAGAGAGGTCTCAAAAGGCCGCGCACCCAGACAGTGCTCCTATGACAAGGCTCAGGA
>DDLZ01000018.1:4552-7278 GCA_002340405.1 Bacteroidales bacterium UBA2559 | reverse complement strand
GCTCCGGCCTGTATGGAAGAGCTCAAGGCCATAGGTATTGAAAACTACGTACACATACGTTGCAATGTACTTGAGACATTGAAAGAATTTAACAACAAGCTTAACATCAAATGATCCCTGATATGAAACCTGATTTTAAAAATATAAACATAAAGGATGCTACACCCTGTAAAGATCAGTGTACTTATAGGGATGAAAGCAATGTTGAAAAGATTTGGAAAACTCCGGAGCATATCGAAGTGAAACCCGTATATACCAGAGAAGATCTGGAGGGAATGGAACACTTGAACTATGCTGCCGGCATAACTCCCTATCTACGCGGACCCTACTCAACCATGTATGTCATGCGTCCCTGGACTATCCGTCAGTATGCCGGATTCTCTACAGCCGAGGAGTCCAACGCATTCTACCGCCGCAATCTGGCCGCCGGTCAGAAAGGTCTGTCGGTAGCATTCGACTTGGCCACTCACCGTGGTTACGACGCTGACCACGAGCGCGTAGTAGGCGATGTGGGTAAGGCCGGAGTATCCATCTGCTCGGTCGAGGATATGAAGGTGCTTTTTGACGGCATTCCGCTTAACAAGATGTCCGTCTCCATGACTATGAACGGCGCCGTTCTGCCTGTTCTGGCTTTCTATATTGTATCGGGTCTTGAGCAGGGCGCCACACTGGCCGAACTGCAAGGTACCATCCAGAACGATATTCTCAAGGAGTTTATGGTGCGTAATACCTACATCTATCCGCCCAGCTTCTCCATGAAAATAATAGCCGACATATTCGAATATACATCGAAGAAAATGCCTAAGTTCAACTCGATTTCTATCTCCGGCTACCATATGCAGGAGGCCGGCGCTACCGCCGACATTGAGCTGGCTTACACTCTTTCCGATGGTATAGAATATCTGCGTGCAGGTATGAATGCCGGTATGGATATTGACGCATTCGCACCGCGTCTCTCATTCTTCTGGGCCATGGGTACCAACCACTTTATGGAGATTGCAAAGATGCGTGCAGCACGTCTGCTATGGGCTAAGATCACCAAGGACTTTGGTGCCAAGAACCCCAAGTCAATGGCTCTTCGCACACACAGCCAAACCTCAGGATGGTCACTTACCGAGCAGGATCCCTTCAACAATGTAGGCCGTACCTGCATAGAGGCTATGGCAGCTGTTCTGGGTCACACTCAATCACTGCATACCAATGCACTTGACGAGGCTATTGCCCTGCCGACCGACTTCTCTGCACGTATTGCCCGAAACACCCAGATTTACATACAGGAAGAGACCAACTTATGTCGCGAGATTGACCCGTGGGCAGGCTCATACTATGTTGAATCGCTAACCCACGAAATAGCCCATAAGGCATGGGAACACATTCAGGAGATTGAAAAGCTGGGCGGTATGGCCAAAGCCATTGAGACCGGTCTGCCCAAGATGCGCATTGAGGAGGCTGCTGCCCGCACACAGGCGCGTATCGACTCAGGTGTCCAGACCATAGTGGGTACCAACAAATATCGTCTTGAGTACGAAGCTCCCATCGACATTCTTGAGATTGACAACACCGCTGTACGGAACCAGCAGATTGAGCGTCTCAAAGAGTTACGTGCAAACCGTAATGAGGCCGATGTCAACAAAGCTCTCGACAATCTTACCAAATGTGTGGATAGCGGCGAGGGCAATCTGCTTGCTCTTGCAGTCGAAGCCGCTAAGGTGCGTGCAACACTGGGTGAAATCTCCTATGCTTGTGAAAAAGTTGTAGGTCGTTATAAAGCAAAAATAAGAACAATATCAGGCGTGTATTCATCAGAAAGCAAGAAGGATGCCGACTTCGAGAGAGCCTGCCTCCTTACCGAAAAATTTGCCAAGCTGGAGGGCCGTCGCCCCCGCATCATGGTAGCCAAGATGGGACAGGACGGACATGACCGCGGAGCCAAGGTAGTGGCCACCGGCTATGCCGACTGCGGTTTTGATGTCGATATGGGACCGCTGTTCCAGACTCCTGCCGAAGCAGCCCGTGACGCTGTTGAGAATGATGTCCATATCCTTGGAGTATCGTCACTTGCAGCAGGTCATAAGACTCTGGTTCCGCAAGTCATCGAAGAACTAAAAAAACTGGGACGCGAAGACATCATGGTAATTGTGGGTGGCGTCATTCCCGCTCAGGACTATGACTTCCTCTACAAAGCCGGTGCAGCGGCCATATTCGGACCCGGCACCAGCGTTGCAAAGTCAGCATGTAAAATGATAGAGTTACTGCTGGATGAATAAACTCGTTCATCAGACGCGCCCTTATTGGCGAAAACGATGAACAGATTCGCTCATCTTACCAATGATAGTATGTATTGCCGAAAAGCCCAGCGTTGCCAAAGATATTGCCGATGTTCTGGGAGCAAATAAAAGACACGAAGGCTATATTGAAGGTAACGGCTATCAAGTAACCTGGACCTACGGCCATCTATGTACCCTGAAAGAACCGCACGACTACACTGACAGTTGGAAAAGATGGAGTCTGAGCAGCCTGCCCATGATACCGCCCCGTTTCGGGATCAAGCTTTTGGAGGATAAAGGCATAGAGAAACAGTTCAAAATAATAGAAACCCTTATGCAAAATGCCGCGGGTATCATCAACTGTGGCGATGCCGGTCAGGAGGGTGAGCTTATACAGGGTTGGGTAATACAGAAAACCGGCGCCCGCTGTCCCGTCAAACGTCTCTGGATATCATCGCT
>DDLZ01000018.1:3326-4517 GCA_002340405.1 Bacteroidales bacterium UBA2559 | reverse complement strand
GCAACAGCCGCCGGGTACTCTCCATCGGACGTGTGCAGACTCCCACTCTGGCCCTTGTGGTGAACCGACAAAGAGAGATTGAGAATTTCAAGCCCGAACAGTACTGGGAGCTCAAAACCGTTTACCGCGACACCGCTTTCAGTTGCACCAAAGGTAAGTTCGACAAGCGTGAAGATGCGGAAAAGATCCTTGAAGAGATACGTTCTCTACACTTCGTTATCACCGACATAACCCGAAAAGAGGGCAAGGAGTATGCTCCACGCCTTTTTGACCTCACCTCGCTGCAGGTCGAATGTAACCGTAAATACGGCTTCTCGGCCGATGAAACCCTCAAACTCATCCAATCGCTCTACGAAAAGAAGATTACCACCTACCCCCGTGTTGACACCACATACCTGAGCGATGACATTTACCCCAAATGTCCCGGCATACTGAAAGGACTCAAAGATTATGAGCAGTTTACCGCTCCGCTTGAAAACAGACGACTTCCCAAAAGCAAGCGCGTGTTTGACAACAGCAAAGTCACTGACCATCACGCCATCATACCCACAGGTGTCTATTCTCAGAACCTCTCCCGGCAGGAGCACATGGTATTCGACCTCGTAGCCCGCCGTTTCATAGCAGCATTCTACCCTGACTGCCAATATGCCCGGACAACAGTGCTTGGCAAGGCCGGCCGCACCGAATTTAAGGCTACCGGCCGCGAAATACTCAAACCGGGCTGGCGCGTACTCTTTGAAAAGGAAAAATCCGATGAAAATTCAGATGATAAATCAAATGAAAATACCGATGAAAAGTCCGATAACGAAAAACGTGTCCTGCCCCGGTTCACGGTAGATGAGAGCGGCACTCACCTGCCCGAAATACAAGAGAAATGGACTCAACCGCCCAAACCCTACACCGAAGCCACCCTGTTGCGGGCCATGGAGACCGCCGGCAAGCTGGTCAGTGATGAAGACCTGCGTGACGCATTGAAGGAGAACGGCATAGGCCGTCCCTCCACACGTGCCGCCATAATAGAGACTCTGTACAAACGCGGCTATATGCGTAAGGAGAAGAAAAGCCTCTACCCCACAGCCACCGGCACCGGCCTGATAGACCTTATCCATGAGGACATGCTCAAGAGCGCCGAACTTACCGGGATCTGGGAGAAGCGTCTGCGCGAGATAGAGCGGGGCAAATACCGCCCTG
>DDLZ01000018.1:1821-3210 GCA_002340405.1 Bacteroidales bacterium UBA2559 | reverse complement strand
ACCCGGCCTCTTCCGAATTATGAAGACAATTAATATCCGTTATTCGTTGCTCCAGTCCTCCTCAGTCTTGCGAACATAACTCTGGTAGCGGAGCTGAGCCATACGCTTGGCATCTGCGAAAAGCTCATCGGCCTCCTTAGGATAAGCCTTCTTAACCGAAGAATAACGTACTTCACCCATCAGGAAATCATTGAATTTATCCCAATCGGGCTCTTTAGAGTCAAGAATGAAGGGATTCTTACCCTCCTCGGCAAGAGCGGGATTATAGCGCCACAGGTGCCAGTAACCACACTCAACAGCTTTCTTCTCCTCGGCCTGGCTCTTACCCATACCACTTCTAAGACCGTGATTGATACAGGGTGAGTAGGCAATTATCAGTGAAGGACCGGGCCACGCCTCGGCCTCACGGATAGCCCTGAGACACTGTGCATGGTCAGCACCCATTGCAATCTGAGCCACATATACATATCCGTAAATGGTGGCAATCAGACCCAAATCCTTCTTGCGGGTACGCTTGCCGCGGGCTGCAAACTGAGCTATGGCGCCCAGAGGAGTAGCCTTCGATGCCTGACCGCCGGTGTTGGAGTAAACCTCGGTATCAAGGACAAGAATATTGAGATCCTCGCCCGATGCAATCACGTGGTCCAGACCACCGTATCCTATGTCGTACGACGCACCGTCGCCACCGATTATCCACTGTGAACGCTTGACAAGATAGTGGTCGAGAGTCTTAAGTTCCTTACAGGTTTCGCAACCGGCCTTAACTCCGGCCTCGATCTGCTCACGCAGCTTGGGAGCAATCTCCTTGGTCTTGTCAACATCTTCGCTGTTGGCAATCCACTCTTCGGCAAGAGCCTTGAACTCGGCAGGGCTCTTCTCATGTCCGGCCACCTCGGTGAGCAGCTTGGCTACACGCTCCTTCATCTTCTTGTTGCCCAGAGCCATACCCATACCGAACTCGCAGAAGTCCTCAAACAGTGAGTTGTTGAACACAGGACCCTGACCCTGCTCGTTCTTGGTATAAGGAGTGGAAGGTATTGAAGCCGAATAGATTGACGAGCAACCGGTAGCGTTGGCAATCATCTGACGGTCACCGAAGAGCTGGGAGATGAGCTTGACATAAGGAGTCTCGCCGCAACCTGCACAGGCGCCCGAGAACTCAAAGAGCGGAGTTGCAAATTGTGAGTTCTTCACATTAGAGCGGATATCAACCAGATGTTGCTTGGAAGGTATCTTGACCAGTTTATCCCAATCGGCAGCCTTCTTCTTCATTTCGGGTGCATCGGGATTGAACGGGATCATGGCAAGAGCCTTACCCGTCTTGGGATGGCCAGGACAGACATCGGCACAGTTGCCGCAACCCAGACAGTCAAGTACCGAGGGCTCAAT
>DDLZ01000018.1:889-1732 GCA_002340405.1 Bacteroidales bacterium UBA2559 | reverse complement strand
TAGGCACACTGATTACACTGTATGCAATTATCCTTTTCCCAGACGGGAACGAATGCCTCGACACCACGCTTCTCGTATGCAGCCGTACCGACCATCCATGAACCGTCAACCGTACCATGCTTGACAAAGTCACTTACCTTGAGCAGGTCACCGGCTTGAGCATTGATAGGACGGACAAGCTCCTTGATGAATGCCGGAGCATCGTCTTCCTTAACCTCATCGTCCGGCAGGTCTGCCCACTCGGGCTTAACCTCAAACTTCTTATATTCAACACCACGGTCAACAGCCGCATAGTTGCGATCGACTATCTCCTGACCCTTGGAGCCGTAAGATTTTACAATTGCCTCTTTCATCTTCTCAACCGCAAGGTCAATGGGAATGACACGCGTTATACGGAAGAATGCCGACTGCAATATTGTATTGGTACGATTACCCAGGCCTATCTCCTGAGCTATTTTAGTAGCGTTTATAGTATAAACGGAGATATTGTTCTTGGCAAAGTAACGCTTTATCTTGTTGGGTATGAATTTCTCCAGCTCCTCGCCTTCGAATATGGTGTTAAGCAAGAATGTGCCGTTCTTCTGCAGACCCCGTGTCATATCGTACATATGCAGGTAGGCCTGAACGTGGCAAGCCACAAAGTTAGGTGTGGTTACCAGATAGGTGGAACGGATGGGAGTATCACCGAAACGCAGATGTGAGCAGGTAAAACCTCCCGACTTTTTGGAGTCGTATGAGAAATATGCCTGACAATATTTGTCGGTGTTGTCACCGATAATCTTTACCGAGTTTTTGTTAGCTCCCACAGTGCCGTCGGCACCCAGACCGTAAAACTTGGCCTGG
>DDLZ01000018.1:0-855 GCA_002340405.1 Bacteroidales bacterium UBA2559 | reverse complement strand
AATACGCTGATAATCTGAGCAGGAGTGGTGTCGTATGAACCAAGTCCGTAACGGCCGCCCACAATCAGAGGACGATTCTCAACATTGTAGAATGCATCCTTGACATCCAGATAGAGAGGCTCTCCACCGGCGCCGGGCTCCTTGGTACGGTCTAATACGGCAATACGCTTTACCGACTTTGGAACCGCAGCAAGCAGATGCTTGATCGAGAAAGGACGATACAGATGAACTGAGATCATACCCACCTTCTGACCGTTGGCATTCAGGTAGTCAACAGCCTCACGGGCAGTATCGGTAGCCGAACCCATCAGGATTACCATGCGGTCGGCATCCTTGGCACCGTAGTATGAGAACAGCTCATACTTCCGGCCGGTTATCTTGGAAATCTCACCCAAATACTTCTCTACCACCTCGGGTACTCTGTCATAGTAGGCATTCGATGCCTCGCGGTGTGCAAAGAAGGTCTCGGGGTTCTCGGCAGTACCGCGTGTGACAGGACGCTCGGGGCTCATGGCACGGTCACGGAAACGCTTTATATACTCCTCATTAACCAGCGGACGGATATCCTCCTGGTCCATCAGCTCTATCTTATGGTACTCATGTGAAGTACGGAATCCGTCAAAGAAGTTGACGAAAGGAACACATGTCTCAAGTGAAGCAAGGTGTGCCACAGCCGTAAGGTCCATAACCTCCTGTACCGAACCCTCACAGAGCATGGCAAAACCGGTCTGGCGGCAGGCCATAACATCCTGATGGTCGCCGAATATGCAAAGAGCATGGCTGGCCAGCGTACGTGCCGATACGTTGAATACGCAAGGCAACAGCTCGCCGGCTATTTTGTACATATTGGGAATC
>DDLZ01000005.1:405-3849 GCA_002340405.1 Bacteroidales bacterium UBA2559 | reverse complement strand
AGCGATAGGTATCTGAACTTTTTCATAAAATTGAAGTTGAAATTTGAATAATTACATTTACTTACAAATATAGTTATTTACCTGTTAAAAACAAGTCTAATACTCTAAATTTGTGTACTTTAATTAATCTTTTAATAGATTAGCTTCATCCAAATCAAAACGGAATTTTATGCCGGTCATGACACAAGTTGTACTAACAGTCATTTATTGGTAAATAACTACATACTATACTGTCATTAAGAAACAAAAATCAGACACTTGTTGGGATAGTGCCGCTGTTGAGCATGGCATTCAGAACGGCAATGGCATTCTCCACATCGGGTACGTTGTTCACCTGAAGGCTGCGTTTATCGTTATCCTCGCGCAGGCGACAGGACATGGGGTTCTGTGCCGCATATGCCAAAATTGAACCGAAGGTATCGCTGCTGTAATAGCTGCTGTCCAAATTCGATACGAAGAACATGCTCATACGGCCTGCTTTGAGGAATATCTTTTCCAGGCCGAGGCTGCGTCCGATACGGCGCAGGGTTACCAGCCGGATAAGCTCCATAGCTTGTTGGGGGATTCGGCCGAAACGGTCCTGCAAGCGTTCTCTGAAACGCTGTATGTCTGTTTCCCGCTCCATGCTGTCCAGTTCGCGGTAGAGCAGGATCCGCTCATTTCCGTCAGGCACAAAGTCTTCCGGAAAGAATATCTCCAGATCGGTCTCCACAGTACATTCGGCAACATATACCGAGGCATCGGTATCTCCCTCTGCCCTCTCCTGCTCCTTTAACAGTTCCTGAAATTCGTCATGCTTTAGTTCATGTACGGCTTCCCTAAGTATCTTCTGATAAGTCTCATACCCCAAATCGGCTATAAATCCGCTCTGTTCGGCTCCAAGCAAGTTGCCGGCGCCGCGTATGTCAAGGTCCTGCAGGGCCAGTTGTATGCCGCTGCCCAGTTCGGTGAAACTCTCGATGGCCTGCAAACGGCGGCGTGACTCGTCAGAGAGGGCAGTCAAAGGCGGTGCCAGCAAGTAGCAGAAGGCTTTGCGGTTGCTTCGCCCCACCCGTCCGCGCATCTGATGCAGGTCGCTCAGTCCGAAGTTTTGCGCCTGGTTCACTATGATGGTGTTGGCGTTAGGTATGTCTATGCCATTCTCAATGATTGATGTGGCCACAAGCACATCGTAGTCGTAATCTATGAATCCGGTAAGGACTCTCTCCGTTTCATCGGGTTTCATTTGGCCGTGTACTATGGCCACACGGGCATCGGGAACCTCACGTTCTACCAGAGCAGCCAAATCGGGAAGCGATGATATTCGGTTGCTCACTATGAACAACTGTCCGTTACGGCTCATCTCAAAGTTGACGGCCTCGCGTATGATATCGGCACTGAACAGATGCAGTTCGGTATGGATAGGGTAACGGTTTGGCGGAGGGGTATGAATGACCGACAGGTCACGGGCACCCATAAGCGAGAACTGCAGGGTGCGCGGAATGGGTGTTGCGGTCATTGTGAGCACATCGACATTGGTGCGCAGATGTTTGAGTTTCTCCTTGACCGATACGCCGAACTTCTGTTCCTCATCGACTATGAGCAGTCCCAGGTCTTTGAATTTGACCTGCTTGCCTATAAGCTTGTGGGTGCCTATAATTATATCTATCCTGCCGTTCTTCAGATCTTCTATTATGGCCGATACCTGCGAGGCTTTGCGTGCACGGGACAGATACTCCACGCGGCAGGGGAAATCCTTCAGGCGCTCGGAGAATGTCTGATAGTGCTGGAAAGCGAGTATGGTGGTGGGTACCAGCACCGCCACCTGTTTGTTGTCGGCCACGGCTTTTAGGGCGGCGCGTATGGCAACTTCGGTCTTGCCGAATCCGACATCGCCGCATATCAAACGGTCCATAGGACGGCTGCTCTCCATATCGGCCTTGACATCGAGAGTGGCTTTGAGCTGGTCGGGGGTATCTTCATACATAAAGCTGGCCTCCAGCTCATTCTGTATGTAGGTGTCGGGGCTGTATGCGAAACCTTTCTCCTCAAGACGCTTGGCATAGAGTTTGATCAGGTCGCGCGCAATATCCTTGATTTTACCCTTTGTGCGCTCCTTGAGTCTCTCCCAGGCGCCTGTGCCCAACTTATTTATAGCCGGCTCCTCACCCTCCTTCCCCTTATATTTGGAGACCTTATGCAGGGAATGGATAGAGACGAGTACCATATCGTCGTTCTTGTAAAATATCTTGATCTTCTCCTGATAACCGTTTGCCTCCGGGACACGGACCAGCCCGCCGAACCGTCCGATACCGTGATCCATATGCACCACATAATCTCCGATGCGGAACTCCTGCAGTTCCTTCAGGGTGAGTGCCATCCTGCCGTTACGGATACGCTCACTCCTAAGGTTATATTTGTGGAAACGGTCGAATATCTGATGGTCTGTGAAGAGACAACATTTGAGCAATCCGTCGGCATAGCCCTCGTGCAGAGTTTTGGATACGGTCTCAAACTCTATGTTTTCTTTCCGCTCTTTGAAAATATCTCTCAGACGATCGCCCTGTTTGGGATTGTCGGTAAGTATGTAAATCTTGTAACCCCGGTCAAGATATTCGGTAAGGCTCTTTGATACAAGATCGAAATTCTTATGGAAAAGCGGCTGCGGAACGGTGTCAAATGATATGGCAGCGCCCGGAACTCCGGTTGGTTTGCTGCCGAACTCCACCACACTAAAACAGGTAGTTTTCTTTAAAAACTCCTCGGCTGTCAGAAGTTCAGGAAACTCATCTGTCCGGTTCTGAATTTTAAAATCCATATTACCGTCTTTGAGATCCTGAGTNNGAACGATTTTGTTCCCCGCCCTTAATGCTGTCTTTCGATGCATCCAGATTACGCATACGTGTCGCCAGACTCTCGCCGTCGGCAATCTCCCGTCCCACCGATGTTATGCGGTCGGCAGTGAAGAGCAAATCCTTAACGGCAAGCACTGTATCAGCCGGCAGAAAATCCATAAGCGACACATAAGCACCCGATATGTCGGCCATATTGGGTATTATTACAACCGTATCACGTTTCCCGACAGAGAGCTGCGTCTCAACCGAGAAGCTCCTGATGCTGTCTATATCGTCGCCAAAGAAATCTATTCTGAAAGGATTCTCCGACGAGTATGAAAAGACATCCAAAAGGCTGCCCCTGAGCGCAAACTGACCGGGTTTATAGACATAGTCCACATACTCGAAACCCTGCAAATGGAGTCTCTTCTGAAGTTCATCGCGATCTATGGAATCGCCTGTCGTCATCCGTATGGAACAGTCCTCCAGACTGCTTTTAGAGATTACCATCTCGGCTAAAGCATCGGGCGACGTCACTATGACAAGCGTGGAAGAGTCGGACGCAAGCGCGGAAGCATCGGACGCAGGTGCAGAAGCATCGGATGCGAAAGCGGAAGCATCGGACGCAGGT
>DDLZ01000005.1:0-342 GCA_002340405.1 Bacteroidales bacterium UBA2559 | reverse complement strand
AAATAGAGGACATTCTTATCGCCCATGGTCTGGACCATATCGTGATAAAAATAGGCCGACTCCTCACGGTCACGGAGCACCACAAGCATACAACTCACACTGTTTTCAAGGGCATACCGGCAGAAGACAAGAGGAGCCGATGAGGCATGAAGACCCTTCAGAAAAATGCTTTTTCCGCCTTTTCCCGATAACTCTTTCTTCAGAGCTTTGAACTGTGCCAACCTGCCGTATTTGGCACTTATATCAGATAATGTCATTAAAAAATCCGCATCACATTTCAATACCCTGCAAAATTACAAACTTTTAAGGAGTACCCTTGATTTCAAGCAATAAAAAGATTAT
>DDLZ01000071.1:1504-3690 GCA_002340405.1 Bacteroidales bacterium UBA2559 | reverse complement strand
CGCCAGCGCTCCTTAACAACCTCTTCACCTCCCAGGAACACTCTAATATAACCGGCATAATAGAGTATGAACCTGTATTCTCCCGATTCGAGCGCTTCAAGCGATCCTTCATAGAGTACGTTCCGTCCAAGCCTGGGCAGGTTTTTTATAGTCTCGGAATCTACAAAATAGATGGAATCCTCATCCCTGACCAACGTAGTGTTTCGCTGGCCTGACGTGTATGTTCCGGTAAGACAACCCTGTTTGCCCTCCCTGTCATACAATTTAAACAGTCTGTTCAATTGTTGGTAAGGTTCAGGATTGCCGAACCGGCCCTGTGAATAGGAATCCCATAGTATTCCGTAGCCGTTTGACGAAATGACAAACGGAATACTTATCTTCGTGTTATATTGGAATAGCTCTTCATTCTGACCTTTATAGTTCCACTGGTCCGACTGGTGTTGCCCCAAACCGTATAATCCTTCTTCAGGTACTGTCTCAAAACAATTAACAGTAGAATATCCGTGAGTCCCGTCAACCTCTATCGGTTTGAATGATGCAGGTTGGAATTCTCTGGTTATGAGGTTTCCGGCCGCATCAGTAAACAGCACCGTACCGTCATTCTTATTCACTTTAACGTGCAAACCGGAAGTCTGAAGATCAACAGTCTCTTTATGATTATGTACAACGAAGCCGGTTTCATTCTTTGCATCGGGAAGTATGATCAGGCTGTTCCTGTCATGAAAAGACCTGTCGGGTGTTGCCGATACTCTCACAATTCTGTCTGACATAACCTGAAGCCGCACTTTACTCGGACCGTCAATAACCGGGCTCTGCACATTTACAATAACTCCATCATCGGTTATCTTGCAGTCCGAGCCTACGCACGATACTATCAGAAACAAAACCGATGGCAGAATATTAGCTATTCTCATCTTTTACATTGGTTTGTGATATTTCACAAATTTACTGATTTTATCTGTTATTAGCATTATTTTATATAAAAAAAAGAAACGCAGTTCTTTTTATAGACCTGCGTTTCCTATGAATTTGTAAAACAGATTATTACTGCTTCAAAAGCTTGTTGTTGGAACCAAGCACATTGACAATCTTGTGGATGTACATCTTCTTCATATTGTCGCGTGCGGGCTTCAGATACTGACGCGGATCAAAGTGACCGGGATTCTCGGCAAGATGCTTGCGGATTGCAGATGTCATGGCCAGACGTGAATCCGAATCAATGTTGATCTTACATACTGCACTCTTGGCGGCCTTACGAAGCTGCTCCTCCGGAATACCTATTGCATCGGGCAGATTGCCTCCGTAAGTATTGATAATGTCAACCTCTTCCTGAGGAACTGACGATGAACCATGCAGAACAATGGGGAAACCGGGGAGTTTCTTTTCGATTTCGTACAGAATATCAAATGCCAATGGAGGAGGAACCAGCTTACCGGTCTTGGGATCACGGGTACACTGTTCGGGTTTGAACTTGTATGCACCGTGTGAAGTACCTATTGAGATGGCCAGTGAATCACAACCTGTACGGGTGGCAAAATCAATCACCTCCTCAGGTTTTGTATAGTGCGAAACCTCACTTACCACATCGTCTTCCACGCCGGCCAGAACACCGAGTTCGGCCTCAACGGTAACGTCATGTTTATGAGCATATTCGACAACCTTCCTGGTCAGAGCAATGTTCTCCTCGTATGGAAGTGAAGAACCGTCAATCATGACCGATGAGAAACCCATGTCAATACACTCTTTACAGATTTCAAAACTATCACCGTGGTCAAGATGGAGAACGATTTCAGGATAAGCACAGCCAAGCTCTTTGGCATACTCTACTGCACCCTGAGCCATATAGCGCAAGATGGTGGCATTAGCATAATTGCGGGCGCCTTTCGACACCTGCATGATTACCGGCGACTTAGTCTCAACGGCCGCCATAACGATAGCCTGCATCTGCTCCATTGTGTTGAAGTTGAATGCAGGGATTGCATAACCGCCCTTTACTGCGGCAGCAAACATTGCACGGGTATTTACAAGACCCAGTTCTTTGTAACTAAGCATGTTGAATATTGTTTTTGTGAATAATTTTACCTCATTTACGTTTTAGACTACAAATTTACACTCTTTCCGCACCATTTAAAAATTGAAACAGGTATATTTTTCAACTTTCACAAAGATTATTGTTTCAAATTATG
>DDLZ01000071.1:0-1453 GCA_002340405.1 Bacteroidales bacterium UBA2559 | reverse complement strand
CCATTATAGGTTCCGCCTATATTTCGGCGGATGCGGAATGGAGCAATTAAAAATAAAACGAATTATGAAAAAAGGTATTCATCATGAAAATTATCGTCCTGTAGTATTTAAGGACATGTCAAACGGCGATTGTTTTCTGTCACGTTCAACCTGTGTAACCAAGGAGACCATCGAATTTGAGGGTCAGACCTATCCGTTGGTTAAACTTGAAATTTCAAACACATCACACCCTTTCTTCACCGGTAAGTCAAAGCTTGTCGATACCGCCGGTCGTGTGGATAAGTTTATGAGCCGCTACGCCAAGAGCAGAGGCAAAAAATAACATCCTAGGGTTACGGTATATTAAAAAAATGATGCATTTATGATGTGACCCCCAAAAACTGAACGGTTTAAAATTATTAAATGCAGTCTTAGATAGGAAAAAGCTCGGTAAAAAACCGAGCTTTTTCCTTTTAGCCTTAATGTAGATTTTACGTTTTGCTTGTATAGCTTGCGGCATAACTACCTTTTGAAGCGTTTGCCGTTCCAGAAAAAACGAATCGGTTCATCTTTGAACCAATCCCGAAAATATTTGGCATCCTCGCCTATATAACCCAATGAAGTGTAATTAAACTCCAATACACCGTCAACTGCCGATACCGACTGCAAACGTAACATAGACTGTCTCTGTAATTCCGGCAGAGAATCGTTCTTCAAAGCCTTCTTTGTCAGATAATCCTCCATGGAAGGGTATTTAATAAGACTGTTCGCAGGTACCGGAGTCCAATCTTCATTGTAAAACGACAGACGCGAATCGGGATAATTACCAAGCACAGTCACTATCATACAGATCAGGCTGGTACCGTCTTTCCTCTTGAAAAGCACAATATCGGCCCTTCCGGATTCCGATGTGTTAATTGACAGCATGTCATCCCGAAACAGTGTCATCACACTTTCACCACCCAGTTTATTCGTAGCCTTGGCATCCATTCCACTATCCATATAGTCAAAAAAATCCATCCGTTCACTCTTCGTGAAAAGCGGCATTACCGAATCAGGCATGTTTATGAAAATTGTCCTTAAATCGGCTGCATTTAAAAGATTAAAGGCTAATACTAGCATTGGCAATATTGAAAAGAGTCTTTTCATATCAATCATTGTTTAAAAAAATAGAATCGGGATATTCAACCCTATGAAGGAAAAGCCCCTGTGCAGGAGCCGAATCACCTGCACAGCAGCGGTCTCTCTTTAAAATAACGGTATGGAACTCTTCAACCGAAATACGGTGACGACCCACCTCCATAAGAGTTCCCACTATGGCACGGACCATATTCCTTAGGAAACGGTCAGCGGTTATGGTAAACACCCAACGGCCATCACCAAGTCGCCTCCAATGAGCATCGGTAACATCACAATCATTGGTTTTCGTATTTGTATGAAGCTTGCTGAAACTGGTAAAATCAACCGTTGAAAG
>DDLZ01000109.1 GCA_002340405.1 Bacteroidales bacterium UBA2559 | reverse complement strand
TCCCCGTCATCCTCATCGGAGTAGATAAAACGGGTGGAGTCGCCCGACTGGCGGAAATTGGCGCTGATGGGGTAGGAGCGCATTACAAGCTCCTGCGAATCGGGTTTCAGATTAAACGGATTGTTGCTTGTTTCGGCACTCTTTTCGTTGTGCGGGGAGATCTCTCCGCACTCATACACTATGCCGTCATCAGTATCAGTACAGTCAAATACCTCTTTGAGGCAATTTTCCAGCACATCATTGACTGAATAGCCGCCTTTGAGCGGACGGTTGCTGAACAGGATCAGGTTGTTTTCGGCGCGTGTCAGGGCAACGTACAGCAGGTTGAGGTTATCGACCACCTGCAAGCCGGCCTCCTTCCTGTAATCCTCTTCAAATACCGATTTGCCGAGCCTGTCGTTAAATCCTACCGGAATGAAGGGCAACATGTTGAAAGGTTCCTCTTCGGGCTCCACCCAGATCCGCTCGTCATGACGACTGCTTATTATCTTCCAGTCACAGAAGGGTACAATTACAGTGTGGAACTCCAGACCTTTGGACTTGTGTATGGTTAGAAGCCGTATGCCGTTCACATCGGTCGCCGGAATGGGGGTGCTGCATAGATTCTCGTCCCATTCGGTTATGAAAGCCGACAGTTCGCCTGTACTATGGCTCAGCCACTGGCATATTAGATCAAAGAAGGTCATCACATACTGGTCCTGCCCCCTGATACGGTTGAGTTCTAAAATGCCGTACAGTTTTTCAGTAAGCTCATAGAGGGGCAGATAGCGAAGTGACGCCTGTTGCTCAGTGAATTTTTCAGGCAGATGACTTTCAAGGCCCTCTGCCATAATCGTGTCAAAAGACTTTTCTGATTCCTTTACATAACACTCCATATCCCAAACGAGCTGCGCCAGAGCAATGGTGTCACTGTTGTCCGAAAGCCATTTGAGTGCATTGATCAGAATTCTTACCGAGACCGATGAACTGAGTTGGAAAGCTTCGCTTGATATCATGTTGTATTCCGGTCTGTTCTGAGCGAACCACTCGGCAATACCCGATATATGGTCTTTCTTACGGCAGAGTATGGCTATATCGTTTTGGGTTACGCCGCCGGCGATAAGTCTGTCCAGATGCTTTTCAATCTTGTCACAAATGAGATCCAAAAGCTCATTGGATTTGAAATTTTCAGTTATTACCTCGGCATAGACGTAGCCGCTGATATCGGTTTTGGGAGACTTCTGTTCCACTCCGTCATAGGCATGTGCAAGGGCAGGGTAGTCAGTTCCGGTCTTCTCTTTGTAATATTCGGCAAGAACTTTAACCGCCTGAGGGAACAGGGTGTTGTTGAACTCTATTATGCGCCGGCAGCTTCGGTAGTTAGAGTCCATAGATATTACTGTCGGCCCAAATGTGGAGAGCTCTTTTTCCAGTCCGGAATTAAGTATGTTCCAGTCACTGTTTCGCCAGCGGTATATGGACTGTTTGACATCGCCCACCACAAGACAGTCCTGTCTGGATGCGAGACACTCCAGAAGCAGAATGTAAAGATTTCTCCACTGCAAGCGTGAGGTGTCCTGAAACTCGTCAATCATAACATGCCGGATAAAGCTGCCGGTCTTCTCGAATACGAACGATGTGTCACCCTCTTTAAGCTCACTCAACAGTTGCGGTGTGTCGGCAAGGATAAATCGTTCCTGTTCTTCACTTTGACGGTCAATCTCCTTGCGGATACTGAGCAGCAGACTCAGCTCATGAATATACTGCAGCGCCAGATCATAGGAGTTTTTCAGCCTGGTGTATTCGGTATGCAGCGCTTCAACCTCTGAAAAAATGTCGGAGAGGCCGCCGGCAACAGATGAAAGCTGGGGATAATCCTTAAGAGTAGCCTTAGTGAAGAACTTCTCAGGGTCGTCAATGCAATTCTGGAAAGTCTTGGTAAGGTTTGTGTCGAGAATGGTACCGTCAATGATCTTATTGGCAACTTTTTGTGGATTTGATGCGAGTTTCTCCATACCGAAACCGGAGTCGGAAAGGGCAGTCTCAAATTCGCGGCCTTTTTCTAGAATATCTTCTTCAAACATCTGTTTGATTTCATTACGAGCTGCTGCAAGATTGCGCTTGTAGTCTATTGCGGCATCGGGGTTGGAGAGCATCAGGCGCAGTTTTTGCCCTTTCTCCATAAATCTCTCTTTAAAAAGTTCCTGAGAAAACCCCTTAAGGGTTTTGTCAATTTTCCATGCCTTGTCGTCCTCGATATTGCTCTCCACAAAGGCCATTATGTTCTTTTTGTCGGGCGAGTTGTGTTGTACTTCTGCCAGAAATGAATCGACCGCCTCATCAACAACAATACCGGTATCAAGCTCCAGTGTGAGTCCGTCGCCTATATGCAGTTCGCGGGNNGCGCAGCACGGTCTGAAAGAAGCTGTCTATGGTCTCAATCCTGAACCTGCCGTAGTCCTGCAGAATTTTGTAAAGAGAGAGCAGGGCGTTGCGGCGAATGGTCTGCTCATCTAAACCGACCGCCTGCTTAACCTCTTCATAATAGCTTTGGGAGCCTTGGAGATTGTGTCCTATTCCGTACAGTTGTGACAGGATACGTTGTTTCATTTCGGCGACAGCTTTGTTGGTAAAGGTCACTGCCAGAATGTTGCGGTACGAATCCGGCTCATTCACGAGCATTGTTATATACTGCACGGTCAGCCGGAAAGTCTTGCCTGATCCGGCCGATGCTTTATAGATTTTAAGGTTTGAAGATTGGGCCATAACTGGATTAACTATCCAAAAATACTAATTCAAGCTGATAATTGCTTACCTTTGCAAAACTTTTATTGAACAATCGTTAATCACATGCGATTTCATCTAAGGCAAAATTTCTGAAATTATGGGATATATTACTGAAGATAAGAGAAAAGTAACCACACATCGTCTCAAGGAGATGAAGCAGCGTGGCGAGAAGATTGCAATGCTTACGGCATACGACTATACTATGGCTAAGATAGTTGACGGAGCCGGTATAGACGTGATTTTGGTGGGCGACTCGGCATCGAATGTGATGGCCGGCAACCAGACTACACTGCCCATTACTCTGGATCAGATGATATATCACGCCAAGTCCGTGGTACGCGGTGTGAACAGGGCGCTTGTGGTGGTTGACATGCCGTTCGGAACATATCAGATCAACGACTCCGAGGCTGTGACCAATGCCATAAAAATAATGAAGGTATCACATGCCGATACCCTGAAACTGGAGGGCGGCGAAGAGATCCTTCCTTCGGTGCGTCATATCATTGAAGCAGGTATTCCGGTTATGGGACATCTGGGTCTTACCCCCCAATCTATCAACAAATTCGGTACATATACAGTCCGTGCCAGGGAGGAGGCCGAGGCCGAAAAACTGTTGTCCGATGCACATAAACTGGAGGAAGTGGGCTGTTTCTCGATAGTATTGGAGAAGATTCCCGCAGTGCTGGCCGAGCGTGTAGCCAGAGAGCTGACAATACCTATCATCGGAATTGGTGCCGGTGGCGCAGTAGATGGTCAGGTACTTGTTTACGCCGATATGCTTGGTATGAACACCGAATTCAGTCCCCGTTTCTTGCGGCGTTACGCCAATCTGTCTGAGACTATAAACAATGCCGTTGGCAATTATGTGAAGGATGTTAAGAGCGGTGACTTCCCTAACGAAAAAGAGCAGTATTGATTGATAATCACTTCTTGCGGTCTGTTTTCCTGGGGTGTCGTCCGTTTTTTTTACCGCCTTTCTTGCTGTGGTTTGAAGCAGGGGAATATTTTGGGGTTTCTCCCAATTCCGGCGGCATGGGTACCTTATAGACTTCGTTACCCAGAAAACGTTCAATCCGGCGGAATCTGGATTGATCGTTAGGGTTAATGAAGGTCAGTGCGCACCCTTCGGCGCCTGCACGGGCGGTACGTCCGATACGGTGGACGTAATCCTCGGGGTCATGGGGCACATCGAAATTAATTACCAGTTCTATATCATCAATGTCAATTCCGCGGGATACTATATCTGTGGCTACCAGTACGTTGATGTAACCGTAACGGAAACGGTGCATTATCCCGTTCCGCTCCTCCTGAGTCAGGTCCGAGTGCATTTCACCCACGTTCAGACCTATGCGTCTGAGAGACCTTGTTATCTCCTTGACTTTGAGTTTTGACGAGGCGAACGTTAAGACACGCTGCGGGGCGCTCTTTGAGAACAGACTCTGGATGATACCCAGCTTTTGGGCTTCGTAACATACATATGCAGCCTGAAGGATCTTATCGGCCGGTTTTGATGCGGCTATTTTCACTTCGACCGGATTATGCAGAATTGCGCCGGCCATCTTTTGTATCTCCTCGGGCATGGTGGCCGAAAAGAGCATGTTCTGTCTTTTATGCGGCAGTTGCTTAATGATTTGCATTATATCATCGTAGAACCCCATGTCGAGCATACGGTCGGCCTCGTCCAGAATGAAGAACGATACTTTGGAAAGGTCTATATTCCCCAGACTTATATGGCTTATCAGACGTCCCGGGGTAGCAACCACAATGTCGGCGCCCATGGCAAATCCCCGTTTCTCCTGTTCAAACCGGATACCGTCATTTCCGCCATAAACAGCGGTACTCGAAATGTCAGTGAAATAGGTGAATCCTTCAATCTGCTGGTCAATCTGCTGGGCCAGTTCCCGGGTGGGGACCATGATCAGACAGTTGATGGCGTTTTTGGGAAAACCATCGGTCAGAAGACGGTTAAGCAGTGGGAGCAGGTATGCGGCAGTCTTTCCCGTGCCGGTTTGGGCTACCCCTATGAGGTCTCTGCCCTGAAGCAGCAGTGGAATTGCCTTTTCCTGTATAGGAGTACACTCAATGAAGTTCATTGAGTCTATGGCATCAAGCAACGCCGGCTGAAAATCAATCTCGTCAAATCTCATTTAGGTGCTTTAATATAGAGTATGACAGCTATAATCGCAAAGACTATATTGGGAGACCATTCGGCCCAGAAGGCTGAAGCAACTCCCGATACTGCAAATGTAGAGGATACGGTCTGGAAAAGTATATATGCAAAACTGAGTCCCAGGCCTATTCCGAGATGCAGTCCCATGCCGCCTTTGCGTTTTCGGCTGGATAGTGAGACACCTATTATTGTTAGGATGAATGAGGCGAAGGACATGGCATATCGCTTATGGTATTCGATTTCAAATTCCTGAATATTGCCGAAACCGCGTTCTTTCTGTCTCTTGATATATTTTCTGAGTTCGGGCGATGTCATGGTCTCCTCTTGGCCGTATGAGACAAGGAAATCGGCAGGCTCGAAGTGTATAATGGTATCCAATTCGGCTCCTTGGCTTATGATCTCGACCGGTCCTGACAGGTCCCGGATCTCATAGTTTTTGACTATCCAGTGATATTTTTCAGAATTCAGTGTGTCGTAAACTATTGTACGTGCTGTCATGTGCGACACCAGTTGCTTCCCTTCGAACTTGTCAAGAGTGAACCTGTAACCCACCTGATTATAGGTCTCAAACCGTTCCATATAGGCTATTACACCCTCCTCAACCTCTAATTGGATGTTCGTGGTGCCGCTGTTCCTGGGCCTTTTGTTCATGTATTTTGTCGCAAATTCAATCCTGCCGGTATTGGCTTTAGGTATGATATATGCCCCAAGGGTCAGATTAAGTCCGGCAATCAGAGTGGCTGAAACCATGTAGGGTATCATCATGCGCCGAAAGCTCATACCCGATGAAAACATCGCTATTATTTCGGAATTTTCAGCCATTTTAGAGGTGAAGTATATGACGGCAATGAATACGAACAGAGGACTGAAAAGATTGGCGAAGTAGGGAATGAAATTCAGGTAGTATTGGAATATTATTTCATGTGCCGTTGCCTCCTTGAGCTTATCGATATTCTCATTGAAGTCGAATACCACGGCAATCGTTATGATCAATGCAATTGAAAAAAAGTAGGTACCCAGAAACTTCTTTATGATATACCAGTCAAGTTTGATTGGTTTGATAGGAACATTTATGTCAAATTTATTTTTCATTGTGAAATTCGGGTCAAATTCTCTGCATTGTCCGTTTTACCATCATCTCTTTCCAGTTATGGAAATCATCGGCCAGGATATGCTTGCGTGCCTCCTTGACCAGCCATATATAGAATGCCAGATTATGGAGCGATGCTATCTGCAGGGCAAGGTATTCCTTGGCTTTGAAGAGATGGTGCAGATAGGCTTTCGTGTAAAGAGTATCCACATAAGAGGCCCCTTCCGCTTCAATAGGTTCAAAGACATCCTCCCACTTCTTGTTACGGATGTTTATGATTCCGTCTCTGGTAAACAGCATGGCGTTGCGGCCGTTTCGGGTCGGCATTACACAATCAAACATATCAACCCCAAGGGCGATGCATTCCAAGATGTTGGCCGGTGTGCCAACCCCCATCAGATATCGCGGCTTATCCTTGGGAAGTATCCCGTGCAAAAGGTCAACTATCTCATACATAACCTCGGCAGGCTCGCCTACGGCCAGTCCGCCTATGGCATTGCCTTCGGCCTCTTTGGAGGCGATATATTCGGCCGATGCTATCCGAAGATCCCGATAAACGCAGCCCTGCACAATAGGGAATAGCGCCTGGTAATAGCCGTATTTGGGCTTGGTCTCGTTAAAACGCTCTATGCAGCGGTCCAGCCAGCGGTGGGTCCGCTCCATGGATGTTTTTGCATAGTTATAGTCGGCAGTTCCGGGGCAACACTCGTCAAAGGCCATAATTATGTCGGCGCCTATCGAGCGTTCAATGTCAATGACCCGTTCGGGGGTAAACAGATGGCTGGAGCCGTCTATGTGCGACTGGAAAGTCACACCCTCTTCGTTCATTTTCCTGAGTCCGGTAAGCGAAAAGACCTGAAAGCCGCCGCTGTCAGTCAGTATGGGGCGGTCAAAGCTGTTGAACTTATGCAGTCCGCCTGCCTTTTCCAGCACGTCTGTTCCCGGACGCAGATAGAGATGATAGGTGTTGCCTAAAATGATCTCGGCTTTGATATCGTTTTTAAGTTCAGTTACCTGCACAGCCTTGACGGAGCCGACGGTGCCTACAGGCATGAATATGGGCGTCTCTATTACACCATGTCCCGTAGTTATCCTGCCGGCTCTGGCATTGCTGGTGCCGTCAGTGTGCTGAAGTTTAAAAACCAATCCTTTCAATTTCAGTTTACTTATCGGTTTACCGAATGGGGACAATCTCCTGCGCATCGGATACCTTCTCATCGAGAAGCGCTATCTGCCACACCTCGTTTATATTGCTTACATAGTGGAATTTCAGACCCTTCAGATAATTGGCGGGGATCTCCTCTATGTCACGTCTGTTTTCGACGCACAGAATTATGTCGGTTATTCCGGCACGTTTGGCGGCCAGGATCTTTTCTCGTATTCCGCCAACCGGCAGCACTTTACCGCGAAGCGTAATCTCGCCTGTCATGGCCAGATGTGCCTTCACTTTTCTCTGTGTGAAGGCCGATGCTATCGAGGTGGCCATGGTTATTCCGGCCGACGGGCCATCTTTTGGAATAGCCCCTTCGGGTACATGGATATGGACGTTCCATGAGTTGAAGACGGCATGATCCAAATTGAGTATGCTGCTATGGGAACGTATGTACTCCATTGCCAGCATGGCCGACTCCTTCATTACATCACCAAGATTTCCGGTAAGTGTCAGCTTACCCTCCTTGCCCCGGCTCAGGCTGGTCTCAACGAACATTATCTCGCCGCCAACCGCCGTCCATGCAAGGCCGGTAACCACTCCGGCATAATCATTACCCTGATATTTCTCGCGGGAGTAGGGACGGGCGCCCAACAGTTCCTGCAGATCGCCGGGTTTGACAGTCTTACGGCTGAAATCACCGTCAGTAGCATACTGATAGGCAATCTTCCGGCATATTTTACCGATTTTCTTTTCCAGTTCCCGTACGCCTGATTCACGTGTGTAGTTCTCTATTATAGACTCGATTGTCGCCTTGGTCAGACTTAGACTGCCTTTTTTCAGACCGTTGGCCTCCATCTCTTTCGGGATCAGATGCCGTTTGGCTATTTCGATCTTCTCTTCGGTAATGTAGCCGCTCACCTCTATCACCTCCATGCGGTCCAGCAGAGGGGCAGGTATCGTATTCAGATTGTTGGCTGTAGCTATGAACATCACTTTGGACAGATCGTAGTCAATGTCCAGATAGTTATCATGGAATGCGCTGTTCTGTTCGGGGTCAAGTACCTCCAGCAGTGCCGATGAGGGGTCGCCCTGCATGGTCATCCGGCTTACCTTGTCAATTTCGTCCAGAATGAAAACCGGATTTGACGATCCGGCTTTAATAAGACTTTTAATTATACGTCCGGGCATGGCTCCGATGTAGGTCTTACGGTGTCCGCGGATTTCGGCTTCGTCGTGCAGACCACCCAATGATATACGTACATACTTGCGTTTCAGCGCATTGGCTATAGAGAGTCCAAGCGAGGTCTTACCGACTCCGGGAGGGCCGAACAGGCACAATATGGGCGATTTAAGGTCATCCCTGAGTTTCATGACCGCCAGATGTTCCAGTATCCGTTCCTTTACTTTTTCCAATCCGTAATGATCCTTGTCAAGAGCCTTACGGGCGTTTTTCATGTCAAGGTTGTCCTTGGTAAATTCATTCCAGGGAAGGCTCAGAACAGTCTGCAAATACGAGAGTTGTACATTGTAGTCAGGCGACTGCGGATTGGTACGCTCCAGTTTGAGCAACTCCTTGTCGAACATCTTCCGTACATCATCGCTCCATTTTTTCTGGGATGCTTTTTGGCGCATCTCCTCTATATCCTGATCCTGTACACTGCCGCCCAATTCGCTCTGTATGTTTTTGAGCTCTTGCTGCAGGAAATACTCTTTTTGTTGTTTATCTATCTCTTCATGTGTCCTGCGCTGAATACTTATCTTCAACTCTATCAATTGGATTTCGCGGTTCAGTATGGAGAGCAGTGTCAGGGCGCGGCTGGAGGTTGTAGGTTCCCTGAGCAGACGTGCTTTATCTTTGATGTCAAACGGCAGGTTTGCACATATAAAATTGATCAGGAAGAGCCCGTTGGAAATGTTTTTGAGTGCAAAAGCCATATCAGACGGGATACCGTCCGAGAGTTTCACATATTTGACGGCGGCATCCTTACATGAAGCGATAATAGCCTTAAACTCTTTGTTACTGCTTGCGGGTAGGACTTCGGGCATGAGTTCGGCGTTTCCAAGCAAGTATGGCTGAACGCCGACTATGTTTTTTAGTTTAATCCGCTGCATTCCCTGAAGCACCACAGTAGTGGTCTGGTCAGGCATGTCGAATATCCTTATGATTTTAGCAAGAGCACCCGTAGTGTAGAGGTCTTTAAATCCGGGATTCTCCACGTCAGGATTTTTTTGACAGAATACGGCAATTTGCTTACCCTCGTTTGAAGCGTTTTGTATTAATTTCAGTGATGATTCACGGCCTACCGATATGGGCATGACTACCGTAGGAAAAAGCACCATGTTCCGCAATGGAAGTACAGGTACAACATCATCTATAGTGTTTTCAAACAGTCCGCTATCGTTGCCGTCATAATCGGCGATCATGGAAAAAGCGGGGTTTGATTCGTCAAAAGTTTCTTCTATATCTTTTTTCGTCTTCATTTCCCTTTATATCTACCTGTCTATTTTGTACAATAATTGGCAAATTTACTAATTTGCCTTCAAGTATATTGTCAAAACCATACAATAAAACAAAAAACTATTTTACAGTTGGAAAAACATTTACATATCAAAGATAACGATTTTTGTCCGGAATAAGGACCTTTATTCCCAACGGTACAACTTCTATATCTATTTTGGTGCCTAACATTATCGGTTCACCGTCAAAATGAGCCGCTCCTTCCGACTTTCGCGTAATTGTTAATTTTTTGAATTTGTGGACAGTCACATTCCTGCTCTTGTCCAACTGTTTGTTGAATAGTTGCAAAGCCATAAGCGGTATATCGACTGCCGCAAACGGATGGATCACAGTTATATCCAGTTCTCCATCCTGAACCGATGCGTTAGGGGCAATATACGCATTGTTACCCCATTGGTCGGCATTGGCACAGTTCACTATGAAAGCATCCACTGTCTCATCGAAACCATAATTTGATGAGAGGTGGTATTCTTCAATTTTGTAGGTGATCATCTCCTTGAGAACATTCTCCAGATAAGTAACTACCCCGCGTGAACCTGCTTTGGCAAACGATTCACTGACCGTAGCATCGAAGCCTACTCCGCAGGTACAAAAAAACGGATGACCGGCAATCTTTCCATAGTCAATGTTGACAACTTTGGATTTGTTAAGCCATTTTATTGCTTTGAAAGGGTCCATAGAGATTCCCAGATGCCGGGCAAGTCCGTTGCCTGAACCGCACGGTATTATGCCCAGTGCCGTGTTGCTTCCTATCAGACCGTTTCCTACTTCGTTAACCGTTCCGTCGCCTCCGACAGCAAATACTACATCGTAGTTTTTTGAGGCAAATTCGGCAGCTAACTTCCTGGCATGGTACTGATATTCGGTGTCAATAATGGTAAAATCATACAGATCGCGATTGACGAAACGTTCTATCATGGGTTTGACAGGGATAAGTCTATAGGGACCTGATATGGGGTTAAACAGGAATGCTGCTTTTTTTTTCATCGGACAACAATTGTACTTCTTTTTATCGATGCGAAGATACTATTTATTTTTTGACTAAATTTGTGCCCTATGAACAAATTGAGTGAAAGGTGTGCTGAATATACATTACCTCAGGAAGGTAAGGCACAGGGTATATATCCGTATCATAGATGCATTTCCAGTATGCAGGATACCGAAGTTACAATGGAGGGCCGTAAGGTGCTCATGTTTGGATCCAACTCATATTTGGGACTTACCAACCATCCCAAGGTTATTGAAGCCGCGATAGAGGCTGTAAAAAAGTACGGCACCGGTTGTGCCGGTTCGCGTTATCTGAACGGTACGCTCGACCTGCATAACGAATTTGAGGCCGAGCTGGCCGAATTTGTCGGAAAAGAAGAGGCTATGATCTTCTCTACCGGTTTTCAGGCCAATATGGGATCTATTTCCTGTCTTATGGGGCGCGACGATTATATAATATGTGACGAGCTTGACCATGCCTCAATTGTTGACGGTCGCCGCCTTTCATTTGCCAAGTCTATGAAATTCCGTCACAATGATATGGAGTCGCTTGAAAAAAACCTGAAACGTTGTGAGCCGGATTCGCTCAAGCTGATTGTGGTTGATGGAGTTTTCAGTATGGAAGGTGATCTGGCCGACTTGCCGAGGATCACTGCTTTGAAGGAGAAGTACAACTGCTGCGTAATGGTTGACGAGGCTCACGGACTGGGAGTTATGGGTGACCGCGGACGTGGCGTATGCAGCCATTTCGGAGTCACCGACCAGATAGAGATAATCATGGGCACATTCAGCAAATCGCTGGCGGCCATCGGCGGTTTCATTGCTGCCGATAAGGAGATTATCAACTGGGTACGCCACCATTCCCGACCCTATATATTCAGCGCCAGCAATACACCTGCTGCAACCGCTGCGG
>DDLZ01000158.1:1282-19465 GCA_002340405.1 Bacteroidales bacterium UBA2559 | reverse complement strand
CCTGACGGCCCCGTTTTGGGCGATGTCGATTACCGCAGGACGCTCTACTGGAATCCGAATGTCATTACCGACAGCATAGGGCACGCCGAAGTGGAATTCTATAACAATTCGATAACCGAACATATCAACATATCGGCGGCCGGAATGACCTCATCGGGACTCCCTTATATCTATAACCAGGACAGATAGGCTCTGCTATTAGAAACTATAATAAATAGGTGTTGCTGTCGGGAGCGAATAGGAGCTGCAATCGGGACGAACCGAAACTGTAACTTGGACTATTAATAGCAAATAAAAAACTACGTAAAGCAGGTATTACAACCGGGATAAATAAGAATTGTCTGTCTAAATATAGCCCTATTAAATTTTTCAATGGCATTTCCATTTGATTAACAAACAAAATCACTACCTTTGTGCCCGCAATTTGCATAGTGCTTTCGCATGACACGTGAAAGTGCAATGCAAGAGATTACAACATATTGTCTAACTTAATCTTAATTCAACAAATTAAACGAAATGGAAGATTTTAAGAACGTAGCTCCCCTGCAGGATTTTGACTGGGATGCATTTGAAAAAGGAAACCCCGAGGGTGACATGAGCAGAGAACAACTAGAAAAGGCTTATGACAGTACCCTCAACAAAGTTGCCGATGATGAAGTCGTGATGGGTAAAGTAATAGCCATCAACAAACGCGAGGTAATTGTCAATATCGGCTACAAATCCGACGGTATCATTCCACTCAATGAATTCCGCTACGACCCTGACCTCAAAGTCGGTGACGAAGTAGAGGTTTATATTGAAAATACTGAAAACAAAAAGGGAGAGCTGCTTCTTTCACATAGGAAAGCACGCGTTTCACGCTCATGGGATCGCGTAAATGAAGCTTTAGAATCAGAGGAAATTGTAAAAGGTTACATCAAGTGCCGCACAAAAGGTGGTATGATTGTCGATGTATTCGGGATCGAAGCTTTCCTGCCCGGTTCACAGATAGATGTCAAGCCCATCCGCGACTACGATGTATTCGTCGGCAAGACCATGGAGTTCAAGGTTATCAAAATCAATCAGGAATACCGCAACGTGGTCGTTTCACACAAGGCTCTTATCGAAGAGGAGCTTGAACAGCAGAAGAAAGAGATCATCAGTAAGCTTGAAAAGGGTCAGGTTCTTGAAGGTACCGTTAAGAATATCACTTCGTACGGCGTATTCATTGACCTGGGCGGTGTTGACGGTCTGATCCATATTACAGACCTCAGCTGGGGTCGCGTAAGCAATCCTAAGGAGATTGTCGATCTTGATCAGAAGATAAACGTAGTTATTCTCGACTTTGATGATGAGAAGAAGCGTATTGCCTTGGGTCTCAAGCAGCTTACTCCGCACCCATGGGATTCACTCGATCCCGACTTCAAGGTTGGCGATATTGTTAAGGGTAAGGTTGTAGTTATGGCCGATTACGGCGCATTCATTGAGATTGCTCCGGGCGTTGAGGGTCTGATCCACGTATCGGAAATGTCGTGGAGCCAGCATCTGCGTTCAGCTCAGGACTTTATCAATGTGGGCGATGAAGTAGAGGCAGTTATCCTTACACTTGACCGCAGCGAGCGCAAGATGTCACTCGGCATCAAACAGCTCAAGCAGGATCCTTGGGAAAGCATCGATGAGAAATATACCGTAGGTTCAAAACACACCGCTACCGTACGCAACTTTACCAACTTTGGTATTTTTGTCGAGATTGAAGAGGGTGTTGACGGTCTTATCCACATCAGCGACCTGAGCTGGACCAAAAAAGTCAAGCATCCGTCTGAGTTCACCACAATAGGTGCTCCCATTGGTGTTGTAGTACTTGAAATAGACAAGGAAAACCGCCGTCTCAGCCTCGGCCATAAGCAGTTGGAGGAGAACCCCTGGGACACCTACGAGACCATCTACAATGTCGATTCCATACACGAGGGTGTTATCACCGAGTTGATGGACAAGGGTGCCGTCATATCACTGGCCGAAGGTGTTGAAGGTTTTGCTACTCCCAAGCATCTTGTTAAGGAGGACGGTTCACAGGCACAGCAAAATGAGACCCTGCAATTCAAGGTCATTGAGTTCAACAAGGATTCAAAGAGAATCATTCTCTCACACAGCCGCATATTTGAAGATATTGCCAAGGCTGAGGCCAAGGCCGAGAAAAAGGCTGCCCGCAAAGCAAGTGCCAAGAAAGAGAAGGAAGAGCCTGTTATCCAAAACCAGGCAGCTTCAACCACTCTCGGTGACATTGATGCTCTGGCAGCTCTCAAGGAGCAGCTTGACGGTGATAAGAAGTAACTACATTTTATAAAATATTTAATGAAAAGGTCGTGTTATGCGACCCTTTTTTTGTATTTTTGGGGCATTGATATGGAAAAGTTTGAAATCACTATATTGGGCTGCGGTTCGGCTACTCCAAGTCCCAAACACTATACATCTTCGCAGGTTGTGGATATTCGCGGAAAACTGTTTATGGTTGACTGTGGCGAAGGGACGCAGATACAGCTTCGCCGTTCACATATAGCGTTCAGACGTATAAACCATATTTTCATATCGCACCTTCACGGAGACCACTGTTTTGGACTTCTGGGAATAGTCTCCTCATTCAGACTTCTGGGACGCACCGCACCTCTTTACATACACGCGCCCGAAGAGCTTTGGTCTATCTTAAGCAAGGAGCTTGCTTTCTATTGTCGGGAGAATACGTTCGAAGTTGAATTCCGGGGATTTGACCCCAATAAGATAACCACTCTGTATGAAGACCGTTCATTGACCGTCACCGCTTTCCCATTGAAGCACAGAGTGCCTTGTGCCGGTTTCCTGTTCCGCGAAAAGACCGGAGCCGACCATCTGGACCGTGCTGCAGCCGATTACTACGGAGTCCCGCAGTGGGAGTACAACCGCATAAAAGAGGGAGGTGATTTTACCGCACCGGACGGGACGGTAATTCCCCATGAACGCCTGACCACACCTGCTACTCCGGGCCGCAGCTATGCCTACTGCTGCGATACCGCCTACAACCCCGACATGATCCCTCTGATTAAAGGCGTTGACCTGATCTACCACGACTCTACCTATTCCGATGAAGACGCAGACCGCGCAGCCCGCCATTTCCACAGTACGGCCGGCGAAGCGGCCCGCACTGCGTTGGAAGCAGAGGCCGGTAAGCTTGTTCTGGGACATTTCTCGGCAAGATACAGTGATGAAACAGTACTGCTTGAAGATGCAACACGTATATTTAAAAACACTGTCTTAGCAAAGGAAAACCTTACAATCAGCATTTAGTATATGGCGGCAAAAATGGCTTATGACGAAAAGAAGATTTTGGAAATGCTGCGTGAGGACAGCATCTCCAAAAGAAGAGCCTTTGAAGCCATTGTGAATAATTTCAGCGAACAGCTCTACTGGCAGATAAGACACATGGTCCTGTCGCATGACGATGCCAACGATATACTTCAAAACACTTTCATAAAAGCCTGGCTCAACATAGACTCATTCATGGGCTATTCAAAAATCTCAACATGGCTTTACAGGATAGCTGTCAATGAGACGCTGACTTTCCTGAACAGACAGCAAAGGACAATATCCATTGACATTGAAAGCGATGAAACCGACATCAAGAACACTCTCGAGAGCGACCCCTATTTTGACGGCGATGAGACCGAGATTATGCTCCAGAAAGCTATTGCTGCACTGCCGGACAAACAGAGACTTGTATTCAATATGAAATACTTCAACGAAATGACATACGAAGAAATTTCGGAAGCTTTAGGGACCAGCGTAGGAGCATTGAAAGCATCATATCATATTGCGGTAAAAAAAATAAAGAGCTTTTTTGATAACTCAGATTAAACCATTTAAACCGAATTATGTCAAAATAACGAATGAAAAAAGAGGACAACATACTTGAAAAGTACAGCGGCCGCCGGCCCTTCACTACTCCCGAAGGTTACTTTGAGAACCTGACGGCTAACATTATGGCCGTTTTGCCTCAGGAGGAATCCGGGCAGGAGAGCACCGTAAAAGTAACCATGTGGATGCGAATAAAGCCATATGTTTACATAGCAGCCGCTTTTGCAGGTATTTTCTTCTGTGTGAGACTGGCTTTAGGAACGACCTCAAAAGACGACAACATGCAGATAGCTCAGACGGAAGAGATGACCATATACACAGACGAATACATCGACTCATTCCTGGAGACAACCATGATCGATGACTATACTATCTACTACTCATTGGTTGACATTAACAACTGATCATGAAAAAAGTTGCAATACTTATAATTTTTCTGACCGCGTCCCTAATGATGTCCGGTCAGAATAGGCAGACTTCCCCTATCCGACAGCCGAATAACACAATGCAGGGCAATATATGGTGGCAGCAGCGTTTCGGGAGGGGACAAAGCAATCAGCCGTTGCCCAACCGTAGCGGCGTATTCTCACCTGCGGAATATTCAAGACAACAAAAAGAATTCTTCATAAAGAATGCAGGACTTACTCAAGAGGAGGCCGATGTTTTTTTCCCCATTTACAACGAACTGCAACAGAAAAAACGTGAGCTTAACAGAGAGATAAGACGGCTGTCACGACAGGATGGCCAATCCGAGCAGCAGTGCCTGAATGCCATTGACACCATAGCCGATGTCAAAATCCGGATAGCGGAACTTGAAAAAACCTATTTGGAAAGATTCAAAAAAGTGCTTCCGGCATCGAAAATCCTCAAAGTTCAAAATGCCGAAGAGCAGTTTAACAGCCAAATACTGAAAGACATCCAACAGTCGCGACAACACTCGTTCGGACAGAATTTACAAAGATTCAATCAACCGCCGTTCACTCCGCAACCTCCCGGCCGGCCAAACCAAAATCCCAATCAGAACAATAACAGATAAAATTAAATTGCACTTCATTTCCTTTTGAAATTATCTGTTATATCAATTAATCTGCCGGAATCTGACCGATACATGCGTTGGTTGGTCTCCGGACTGGAAAGCGGCCCAAGAGTTGCAACGTAGGGACCAAGCTTGACATAATCAATTGATTCAAACCTAAAATATTCTGATAACTGTTGTTTACCTGAATACCAAGCTGTCTTCAATCCGAATGCGTGAACACGGTCAGCCAGTCGCATCACCTCCTCCGGCTCACAATCACCTCCCATAAAGCATACGCAGGTCACATCGTGACCGTAACTCTCCAAAAGATTGTCCAGCATCTCATCATCGAGCAAATATCCAATGTCATCCTGAAGTTGAGGGCTGTGGCAGCCGGGACAACGGTTGGGGCATTGAGAAAGGTTAAGTGAAAGTGTAACCTCTCCCGGCACATCTTGAAAAACAATATCGTAAGAAGCTATCTTCATTACTATTTAATAAACTAAATTCTTTAGCTCAGCGCCCACCGTTATTTGTAAGAATTCTCTTACCAGACAAAGTGAATAGGGATAATGCAACCAAAACAATGAACTATCTATCAAAATGTTGCATAATAGCGTTTAGAAGCTTCCTTCTGCCGGGCGGCCGAGAAGTTGCTCACTCTCTTCATATAACCTATAATGCGAGTCAGATAATCTACATCCTCAGAGTGGCAGTGTGTACACTTCTTCAGATAACGTTTATCTATCTTTCCGCAATCATTACATATTGTGTTGGGTATGTTAAAAGTAAAATAGTTACACCCCTCCTGAGCAGCCACCTTAAGCAGCTGTCGGTACTGAGCTTTGGACAGATGCTCCTCCAAGTTGCAGTGCAGAGCCGAACCTCCGGTCAGATGTTCAATATATTTGGCTCCGTGTAAACGGAAACGATCGATAACATTCAATGTATTATCCTCGACTTTATAGAAATAGCTGTTATAGCAGTCACGCATCACCACATAACCATCCTCTTTATCCCATTTAGCATTCTTTACGCCCACATTCTCTGCAGGGATCATCTCACAATTGAACATAACATCTTTGGAGCGATACTGTTTGTTTAGCTTCTCAATTATACCAAGTACTTTCTGAACATATTCGGTATAACGTGGGTTGTCGTTTATCTCAATCCCCAAAAACTCGGCAGATTCCACGAGACCATTTACTCCAATGGTCAGATATTGGCGTCCGATGTTGATGTAGCCCGCATCAAACAGTGGTAACATACCCTTGGACAGCAACTCTTTAAGGTTCTCATTATATGCCAGCTGAACCTTGTGCATAAGGTCAACCACCTCCTCAATGTAATTGTAATAAGGTATTCCCATTCGTGTAGCGTACTGCACACAACGATTAAGATTTATGGTAAGCACGCTCTTTGAACCGGTACTCACGCCTCCTGCACCCAGAGTATAAGAAAATCCATTGTCTGTAATCTCATTTCTCAAACGACAACAGCTTGACAATGAATCGGCATTATCGCTGACATAAGTAAAAAACGAATGTCCCTCGCCATACATCTCAGCCGTAAAATCACCGTACTCTTTGTCCTTTATGTCACCGTTCTCCGAGAGCAGTGCCATAGTCTCTACGGGAAAGGTAAGGACACAACGCAGACGCTCTTGATTGAACCACTTCATAAAACGTTTCTGAAGCCAACTGAGCGATTCCCAATGAGGCTTTGTGCCATCAGGAAAAAAGAAATTATCAAACAAAGATTCAAAATAATAGCGGTCGTAGTAGCTGATATTCCAAAATACCGATTGAAAATTACGTGCACCGGTAGGTTGATTTATACTGTAAACAACCTGTTGGAAACAGTCGGTTATCACCTTATCTATAGTACGTTTCTTCAAGCTCAAGTCAACCACCTCATCGGCCCGTTTGTAGTAATCCTCACCATACTCTTTCCCTATGAAATAATTCATATACATAAGAAACTCAGGAGTTGCGCAAGCACCTGACAACATGGACGACACCATAAAAACCATATTAATGAATCCGCCACAGAATGATTTTAGATTGGTGGGCTGAGTAGCATTGCCGCCTATTGATTTAGTACCTCCCAGCAACCACGGATACATGGTTATGCTAGCACAATAGTTTGCCAGATTGGTTTCATCGTTCTTATATATAAAATGTTGATTCAACAAGCTAATATATTTGTCGGCAACCTCTTTGCCGAACATGGTGCGGATACGGTCTCCCAACATTCTACGGTTCAGACGAATAAAACCTTTTTTTGGAAGTTCACCTATCAGTGTAGCTATATTCTTGTTTTCAACATTAGCATTGGCATCGAACTTGCTTCCCTCCGCGGCATTCGATGCATGACAGTAACCCATAAGAAACTCCAGTTTGGACTTTATCTCACGGTCTTCAGCATGACGGTTACGATACAACATGTATGTTTTAGCAACCTTATAGTATCCCTCTCTCATAAGGGCTACCTCGACCTGATTCTGAATCTCTTCTACCCCGATACCGCTGTAAATGTGCAAATGACTCAGTATGCCGGTCATTATCTCCTCTGTGGCAAATGCCCCCGATGCTAAAAAAGATTTGGCTATGGCAGCCTTAATCTTACTGACGGTAAACACCTCGTGCTTGCCATCACGTTTTACTATATATGTGTCCATAAAAATAAATGTAATTCCAACCCCGTAAGCCTGCAAGGTGCAGAAATTCAAAACGTTATTGGCAGGTATTCTGACTCGTTCCGTCCTTTATGCGCCTTCCCCGCCCCCTTTTGAGGACCAGTGGCATAGAGTGCATAGGACATTTTAAGTGGAACTTACAGCAGCAGGTACTGTCCCGGACTTACACCGGATTCCAAATTATTCTTTCGGGGTGCCTCCCCTACGGAAACCAATAACACTAACAAAGATATGATAAAAAACAATTCAAGGTATCAATTGTTGATAACTCGAAAGTGAAGCATAAATATTTGCAAAACATACAACTCCTTCAGTTGATCAATGGACTTATTCTGCGCGGCTCATTAGCAGTTTGCCGTGGCAGATACCCTTGATTGAGGTCATCTCGTCAGAGAGTGCGGTGAGTTGGCGTGCCTCTCCTAACACTGTGGATACATGCAGGCATTTACCTTCGCTAATATAGTGCTGTGCCGATGAGAGTATCAGTTTTTGATGCTCAATCTGAATTTCGGATATACGGGCGGAAATATCCGAGCGCTGCTGGTCATATATTATAAATATGGTACCGGCAACAATATGGTTGCATTGCCATTTTTTCTCTGCCAGATTTTTTTCAATAAGGAACCTGATAGCTTGCGAACGGTTGGCGAATCCGTCCTCCTTGACGAAAGAGTCCAACGATTTCAGCAAATCCTCTTCAAGTGAAACTCCGAATCTTTTTAACGCCATATTACTTATCTACATTAATCTTTTTTCTTTATCAGGAGAATGCCTGCTGCCAATGCTGCCAGAATTGTAACTATAATGGTCCACGCATTTACCACCCTTGACGATGCGGTTATTGTATAGTCGCCCAAAACCAAAAAATCGCCCTTAAAACGGTAGCTTATCCTATCCTCCTCTACTGTTCCGGGTCCTGCATAAAAGACCTTTCCCGGCAACTTAAGCGTATATGACGCACTCAGACCAAACAGGCCGAAACTCTTGTCATAGAGAGCCCTTCCGTACTGCTTATAAATGCCATCTTTATAAGTTTTACTGAAGAAGATTGAATAGGCATCCGATTTGAAGAAATCGCTGAATAACTGTTCAACCTCGTCATCTATCGGTAAGAGTTCCGTCTGACGCTTCCAGGAAAAAGCGGCAAGTGAATCACGAGCGGCAATAAATGTGTTCAGATCAACCGGCGGATTTTTTACATCCCCGTAAAAATGGGCTATCGTATTGACATATACATATATAAGGAGAGAATGTTTCCACTCTGCCAATTTCACCTCCAATTCCGATGTCAAATCGTGCATTTCCGAACCGGTCAAATGTCCTTCCGGAGCCGGATAGCCGACCAACATGTATGAAGCCTCATCCTGAGTCATAAAACGGCTCACAGGCAGCTCATCGTAACGGTCGCTCCACCCCAGAAATGTCTCTGTAAAGATATAGTCGGTGTAGAACCACTTAAAACGCTTGTCAAACGATGTCTCCGACCTGACAGGATCATCATATACTCGGATAACGGGCGAGGAACCCATCTCTTCAACACTGTTAAACCGTCTGCTTAAAATGGTGGTCTTGACCGTATCGCCGTCTGCAATAATCTCGGTCTTTGACCATCCCTCATCAATGATCAGACAATCGGCATCTTTAGAGGAGACCTCTCTTACACATGAGCCGTCACTGAAGACCTCGGTACTGATCCGTGCTTCCCACTCATCACAGGAGAACATCGATAACGCCATGGCTATCAAGATGATATTAAAATTTATTGTTCGCATGGTTTCTGTTTTATTGATGAAATATGAGTCAAATATAGGCATAATTTCAATATATTATCAATTTAGATAAAATATTTCTTAGATAAAATATTTCGTGACACGAAGTTGGGGATTCGTGTTACTATTGTTATATTTGCAATCGAAATCACAAATAATTCAAAACCAAATAATTGTTATGAAACGTCTCATCTTAATTCTCACGGCAACAGCCATCTCTTTCGGAATCGCTCACGCTGTCGAACTCAATGACACACTTCAATCCGGCAGTATTGAAGAGGTTGTGATAACCGGTACGCGTGCAGCAACCAACATAAGGCATCTCTCACAGACGGTCAACGTAATAGACCGTAAGGCTATTGAAGAGAGCAACCGTCTCTCCTTACTTCCGCTGCTCACGGAGCAAGTACCGGGACTCTTTATCACACAACGCGGTTTTGCCGGATACGGAGTATCGGGCGGTTCGGCCGGCAACATCTCTATGCGGGGACTCTCCGGCAGTTCGTCGCGTTTTCTGGTACTGATTGACGGCCATCCCAATTATGCCGGAATATACGGCCATCCCATTGCCGACTCCTACCAGTCGCGTATGACCGATAGAGTTGAAGTTGTACGCGGTCCGGCATCACTTCTGTACGGTTCAAGCGCTATGGGGGGTGTCATTAACATAGTGACCAGAAAACCGGCAGAGGACGGCACCCGCACCAATCTGCACATGGGGTACGGCTCATTCAATACCTTTGAGAGCGAACTTTTCAACACCACCCGATATGGCAAATTCAGCAGTGCAGTGTCAGGTTCATACAGTCGCAGCGACGGTCATCGGGAGAACATGAACTTTGAACAATATGGCGGTTATGCCAAACTGGGATATAACATATCGGACAACTGGGATATATCGGCCAATCTTGATGTAACGCGTTTCATCGCCTCACAGCCGGGTCCTGAAAACGCTCCGCTTATTGATGCCGACCAAAAGATTACCCGCGGAACCACCGCCCTCTTCCTTGAGAACCGATACTCCCGCACATCGGGTGCCTTCAGCCTCTTCTATAGCTGGGGCGACCACTGGATAAATGACGGATACGCCACAGGCGGTACACCCTGGTTGTTCCGGTTCGTCTCATACGATGAGATGCTGGGTGCATCTGTCTGGCAGAGCGCAAATCTGTTCAAGGGCAACCGTCTGACAGCAGGCATTGACTTCTACCGCTACGGCGGCAAGGCCGATAAGCATTTCGTGGAGGATCTGCAAGAGGGTACTTACGTACCTCAAGTGGACAAACGTGAGGACAATCTGGCCGGTTACGTTGAGATGCGCCAGTTAATAGGCTCGCTGATAACCCTTAATGCGGGTCTGCGTGCCGACCGTCACTTTACCATAGGAACCGAACTTGTACCCCAGGCAGGAATAGCCCTGAATTTACCGGCAGGAGCCGGAATAAAATTCTCGGCAGGCAAGGGATTCCGTTATCCCATTATAAGGGAGATGTATATGTATCCGCCTCAGAATCCGGATCTTAAACCCGAATCACTTTGGAACTACGAACTCTCGTTCTCACAGAGGCTGCTTGCCGGCAAGTTGAACTACGGAATAAATCTGTTCTACATTGATGCCGAAAACATAATTCTGATTCTGCCCAATCCCAACGGTGCAGGCATGTTGAACCAGAACAGCGGTAAGCTGAAAAACAGTGGCGTTGAGTTGCAGGCTTCATACCTCATATCAAAGAGTTTTGCCGTAAATGGAAATTACAGCTTCCTCGATATGGAGACTCCGGTAATAGGCGCTCCCAAGCACAAAGCATATCTGGAAGGCTCATATAGCAGAGAGAGTTGGCAGGCAAATACCGGCTTACAGTATATAAACGGACTCTATTCATCAATAAACCCCGAGAAGAAAGAGGATTTCCTGCTTTGGAACATACGTCTCTCCTACTCCATATCGGATATGCTGCAGCTTTGGGTAAACGGCTACAATCTGCTTAACACCAAGTACCAAATCAATGCAGGTTTTCCCATGCCGGGTATAACATTTATGGGCGGTATCAATCTCAACATCTGATAATATGTAAAAAAGAGATTGTCTCCGTTTCGCGACTACAAGAATCCCAAAACAAAGGCAGGCTTACTGAAAGTTTGTTTCTACTCTCGTTTGTTTGCACTATCTTTGCACCTGATTTTAGAAACAGGTTTTTCTATGGGATTAGCAAGCAAATACAACCCTGCCGATGTAGAGGGTAAATGGTATAAGTATTGGGAAGATAATAATTTTTTTCACTCCGAACCTGATGACCGTGAGCCATATACCATTGTAATACCGCCGCCAAACGTGACCGGTGTGTTGCACATGGGACACATGCTGAACAACACAATACAGGATATTTTGGTGCGCCGTGCACGTATGATGGGCAAGAACACGCTGTGGGTGCCGGGAACGGACCATGCTTCGATAGCTACCGAGGCCAAGGTTGTAGCCAAACTTGTAGAAAAAGGGATTAGGAAACAGGACCTGACACGCGAGGAGTTTTTGAAACACGCATGGGCATGGAAAGAAGAACACGGAGGGATCATACTTAAGCAGTTGCGCAGTCTGGGTTGCAGTTGTGACTGGGACCGTACAGCCTTTACCATGGATGAAATACGCTCAGAGAGCGTGATCAAGGTCTTCTGTGACCTCTATGAAAAAGGGCTGATTTACCGTGGCGTGCGTATGGTAAACTGGGATCCTAAAGCACAGACGGCGCTGAGCGATGAAGAGGTTATCTATAAGGAGGAACACGGCAAACTGTATTACCTTAAATACTATGTGGCTGACCAGGAAAATGTCAAGCCCACCGGCGCCGAAGGCGAGATCATCTATAAAGATTCCAAGGGCTATTATGCGGTGGTGGCTACCACACGTCCCGAAACCATTATGGGCGACACCGCCATGTGCATCAATCCTTCAGACCCTAAAAACCTCTGGCTCAAGGGACGCAAAGTAATAGTACCGCTCGTGAACCGCACTGTTTCCGTAATCGAAGACGATTATGTGGATGTAGAATTTGGAACAGGATGCCTCAAGGTCACTCCCGCACATGACGTAAACGACTATATGCTGGGCGAAAAATATAATCTTGAAACAATAGACATATTCAACGACGACGGCACGCTGAGCAAGGAGGCTGCCATCTATATAGGCATGGACCGTTTCGATGTCAAGAGACAGATTGTAGTTGACCTGGAGAGCGCCGGTCTGATGGAGAAGATGGAGGACTATACCAACAAAGTTGGTTACAGCGAGCGCAATCCGGATACCGCAATAGAGCCCAAGCTCTCCATGCAGTGGTTCCTCAAAATGCAGCATTTTGCCGATATGGCGCTGCCTCCGGTAATGAATGACGAGCTCAAATTCTATCCGCCCAAATACAAGAACATCTACCGTAACTGGCTGGAAAACATCAAGGATTGGTGCATAAGCCGTCAGCTCTGGTGGGGACACAGAATACCTGCCTATTTCCTACCCAAAGGCGGTTTTGTGGTAGCCGACAACATTGACAAGGCTCTCCGCATGGCTCGGGAGAAGAGCGGCGACAGCACCCTGACAGCCGATGACCTGCGTCAGGACGAAGATGTACTGGACACATGGTTTAGCTCATGGCTTTGGCCCATCAGCCTGTTTGACGGCATAAACAACCCCGACAACGAGGAGATAAACTACTATTATCCTACCAGCGACCTTGTGACAGGTCCTGACATCATCTTTTTCTGGATAGCCCGTATGATCATGTCGGGGTACGAATACCGTCAGGATATGCCCTTCCGCAATGTCTATTTTACCGGAATAGTACGTGACAAACTGGGTCGTAAAATGAGCAAGTCGCTCGGCAACTCACCCGATCCCATAGAATTGATTGATAAATATGGTGCAGACGGGGTACGTATGGGCCTTATGTTATCCGCTCCTGCAGGCAACGACATACCTTTCGATGAGGCTATATGCGAACAGGGGCGTAACTTTAACAACAAAATATGGAACGCCTTCCGTCTGACACGCAGCTGGAAGGTAAGCGATATGGAACAGCCCGAAAGCTCACGGATTGCAGTGGAATGGTTCCACAGCAAACTCTGCAGCACTGCGGCCGAGATGGATGACCTTATGTCCAAATACCGTATAAACGAAGCTCTTATGGCTGTTTACAAACTGTTTTGGGATGAGTTTGCAAGCTGGTATCTGGAGATAATCAAACCCGCTTACGGCCGCCCCATAGACTCAAAGACATATTCCAAAACTCTGGATATGTTCGAACAGCTGCTTATGCTGCTGCATCCGTTCATGCCGTTCATCACCGAAGAGTTATGGCAGAATCTGCGCAACCGCAAGGATGGTGAAACCATAATGAACCAAAGCATCATAGAGCTGGTCAGCGGCAAGTACGATGAGCTTCTGCTTGCCGATTTCGAACAGGCCAAGCAGGTGGTGACCGAGATCCGTTCGGTACGCAAGTCCAAGAACATCGGACCGCGTGAACCGCTTACTGTCGAAGTTGTGGGCACAAACCCGATAGCTGCGCTGAATACGGTAATTCTCAAAATGGCCGGTCTGGACAAAATAGTGGAGGTGGAGACAAAAAATGACGGTACCGCACCATTCATGATTGGCACACAGGAATTTGCCGTATGTTTGGGCGAACTTGTTGACGTCGAGGCTGAACTTAAGAAAATGCAGGCTGAGTTAAAGCATCTGGAGGGATTCCTAAAAGGTGTAAACGCCAAACTGTCAAATAACAACTTTGTAGCCAACGCCCCTGCCGCCGTCGTAGAACACGAACGTAAAAAGCAGGCCGACGCCACGCAAAAAATAGCAACAATAAAGGAGAGCATTGATGCTCTCAGCAAATGATGAATAAAGAGAGAAAATCGGGAAAAACCGTTCCTATCATTGTCGTAACAGCCATTACGCTGCTTGCGGCCACTGTCGTCTATCTGTTCATGGATGTTAGAAATAAGGAAAAGGAGATAGACGATATGATCCAACTCTTCGAAATTGAAAAAGAAGAGATGGAGAATGAATACATGGGATTCGCTATGCAATATGACGAGTTGCAGATACATCTGTCAAACGATTCGCTTATACGCCAACTGGAAAAGGAGAAACTTCGCACTCAGCAACTGCTTGAAGAGCTGCGTCAGACCAAAGCCACCAACACGGCCGAGATAACACGGCTTAAGAGGGAACTTGCAACCGTACGTGCCGTATTGCGTTCATACGTTGCGCAGATAGATTCACTTGACCAAATCAATAAACAGTTGACGCAGGAGAACACCATCGTAAGAAGACAATATCAGGAGGCCAGCAAAGAGGTGGACAAGCTGACTGTTGAAAAACAGAAGGCCGAAGAGAAGATAGCTCTGGCTTCGCAGCTTGATGCGGCCGCCATCACGATAACCGCACTCAACAGACGCGGCAAAGAGGAAAGCAAAGTAAAAAACGTGACACAATTTGCAGTTAACTTCACCATTGTCAAGAATATCACTGTTCAGACCGGCGAAAAGACGGTATATCTGCGTCTTACCAAACCTAACGGTGAACCGCTGGTAAAGACCGCCGACAACACATTCAGATACGAAAACGTAAATCTGGAATATTCCGCAAAGAAGTATATCGAATATTCCGGCGAACAGCAGGAGGTCACAATGTACTGGGATGTTGAGGAATATCTTAGCGCAGGAACTTACAGAGCCTATCTGTTTGTGGACGGAGTGATGATAGGCGAACAGAGCATTACACTTAACTAATCCGAACGTACATATTTTATGAGTTCATTTAAAGAACTTGGAGTATCGGATTCGATACTCAAGGCAATAGAAGAACTTGGATTCGAGCAGCCTATGCCGGTCCAGGAGGCCGTTATTCCCTATCTTCTCAAAGAGGGCAGCGGCGATGTGGTAGCCCTGGCACAGACCGGCACGGGCAAGACGGCTGCATTTGGTATCCCCGCCATACAGAAAACCGAGGTAGAGCATCCTGAAGCACAGTTTCTCATACTCAGTCCCACACGCGAATTATGCGTACAGATAGCCAACGACCTGAAAGACTTTTCACATTACGTTGAAGGGCTGCATATCATTCCCATGTACGGCGGGTCATCAATCGAAAACCAGATACGGAATTTCAAGCGCGGCGCCCATATCATAGTGGCCACTCCCGGACGCTTGATTGACCTTATGGAGCGCGGCGTGGTAAGCCTTAACACCATACGCACCGTAGTTCTTGATGAGGCCGATGAGATGCTCAACATGGGCTTTTCCGATGACCTTGAAACCATTCTCTCAAAAGTGCCCGATGAGCGCAAAATGCTCATGTTCTCGGCCACCATGAACAAAGAGATACAGGCTATTTCAAAGAAATACCTGCACGATGCACGCGAGATTGTAATAGGTACCCGCAACGAAGGCGCTGAAAACGTCAACCATATCTATTACATGGTACATGCCAAAGATAAATATCTGGCGCTGAAGCGTATCGTTGACTACTTCCCTTCGATTTATGCAATAATATTCTGCCGTACCCGACTGGAGACTCAGGAGATTGCCGACAAACTGATGCAGGAGGGTTACGACGCCGATTCCCTTCACGGCGACCTGTCACAGGCACAGCGTGATTTGACCATGAACAAATTCCGCAAACGCAAGCTGCAACTGCTTGTGGCTACCGATGTGGCCGCCCGCGGATTAGATGTTGATGACCTGACACACGTTATCAATTATGGTCTGCCCGATGATATTGAAAACTACACCCATCGCAGCGGCCGTACAGGTCGTGCAGGCAAGCGCGGCACCTCAATATCGATTATCAATATGCGCGAAAAAGGCAAAATACGGTTTATTGAGAAGGCCATAAATAAGACTTTCGTAAAGGGCAACATGCCTACCGGCCGCGAGATTTGCGAGAAACAACTTTACAAAGTCATAGATGACTTGGAGCGCATTCAGGTAAACGAGGAAGAGATAGAGGGCTTCCTGCCCGATATCTTCCGCCGTCTGGACTGGATGGATAAGAACGATATCATCAAACGCATAGTGACCCGCGAGTTTGGACGGTTTGTGCGCTACTATCAGGATGCACCCGAACTCGAGGAGGTGACACGCAAGGAGAGTGAAGATGCAGGGCGCAAGAAAAAAGAACGCCACAGGGCGCAGAAAGGTTATACCCGCTTCTTTATAAACATAGGCAAAAAAGATCATGTGCAGCCGGTCCATATAATAGAGATGTTAAACCGCAACGTGCCGGGCCGTGTGGATGTGGGCAGGATAGACCTGATGCAGAGCTTCTCCTTTTTTGAATGTCCAAGTGAATTTGCCGAAGAGATTGTGACCGGAATGAACGGAATAAACTATAAAGGCCGCCAGATCCATGTCGAAATCGCAGAACAGAGAGATGAGAATCCTGACGCCGGGGGTTACAATGAGAGACGCAAGAGCTATGACGGCGAGCGTAAAAGTTCCGGCCGAAAAACCGTACGCGGAGAGCGGAGAACCGACAAACCGGAGCGTACTGAAAAGAAAAGCCGCGACTCCAAATCCGAAACCCGTCGGCACGCTCCGCAGCGTGCTCCCAAAATACATGTTGCACAGGATGATGATTTTTGGAACGGTTTCGATGACGGAGATTGGCGCCAGTTCTTCCGTAATGACGAAAAAGAATCTTATCGTGGAAAATCCCGCAATGCNNAATGCTGCACCCAAAAAAACATCCTCAAAAGCTGCACCCGTCAAGAAAAAATCCCGGCGCAAATAAGTGGCTCTCCTCTTTTGGAGATACAGTGTTTCGATACAGATTCACAGTCAATTCCATACCGTCAGTTAAGGGAAATTAGATATCTTTTCCTAAAAAAGTTCATTGGCTAAAAATTCAAGAGCAATATAAACCGATTTCTGCTCCTCTTCTTCCAGCTAAAAGAGTAATTTTGCGTAAAATTCAGAATATGCATACAAGAGAGGAACAGATGCAGGCTTTCGGTCGCCTGCTTGACATTATGGACGAACTTAGGGAAAAATGCCCCTGGGACCATGTACAAACCAACGAATCTCTGCGCCAGAATACTATTGAAGAGGTTTTCGAATTGGGTGACGCACTTTTGAAAGACAACAAGTCCGATATATGCAAAGAGCTGGGTGACATACTGCTTCACATCGTATTCTATGCCAAGATAGGCAGCGAAACCGGCGATTTTGACATCAAAGATGTATGTGACAAACTCTGCGACAAACTCATATTCCGCCATCCGCACGTATTCGGGAGTGCAAACGTGGACGGACAAGAGCAGGTCCTGCAAAACTGGGAACAACTGAAACTCAAAGAGAAAGGCGGCAACAAGCGTGTCCTGGCCGGTGTCCCCGATGCCCTGCCCTCAATCATCAAAGCCTTCCGCATACAGGAAAAAGTCGCTCATGTAGGATTTGACTGGAGAGATCCGCAGGGTGCGCTTGAAAAAGTGCTTGAAGAGTACGATGAACTGATTGCCGAGATAAAAGCCGGAGACAAGGAAAAATCCGAGGCAGAACTTGGCGACCTGCTATTCTCCATAATCAATTTGGCACGCCTCTACGACATACATCCCGACAACGCTTTAGAACGCACCAACAGAAAATTTATAGATAGGTTCAACTACATGGAGGAATCAGCCATAAGACAAGGCAGACAACTCAAAGAGATGTCACTTGAAGAGTTGGACTCACTCTGGAACGAAGCCAAAACTAAAACCGCTCGTTAGCAGGTAAAATCTCCGATACTGTCCAAAAAAAGACGTAACATTAGACGAATTTATAATTGTTACGCTTTTGTTACG
>DDLZ01000158.1:0-1216 GCA_002340405.1 Bacteroidales bacterium UBA2559 | reverse complement strand
AACTGCTATCGGTGTTGTCCGTCAGCGGAAAAGCCTATTCCCAAATAGATGGCAAATTTATCATGCCTTCAGTTGCAGAGTTTAAAGGCGATGTGGTTTTGTGCGAAGAAAACGAATATTCATTGGCTCGTACGGAACATTACGTATCGGGAGTTCCTGTAACTGAAGTGATTGTTAATAAGAATGTCGGCACCTATACCCTCTATAAGGCAGACAAGCCCGGTGTCATTTCAGAAATAACCCGATACCGCCGGAAAGGAACGGGCGGGTTGGATGCTGAACCCGACTATCGGCTGAGAGCCTTGTACGACAATTCGGATCGTATAATCTCCATAGACTATTATTTGGTTCCCGGCTCTGAATATGTGTCGCTTTCAAGGTTATACACATATGATTCAGAGGGAAAAATCACTAAAAGCATATCGAAAAACAGCATTCCATCCAACACATCTACCATAACCGACACCTATTATTGGTCCGATGGAAAAATGTATAGTTCTCTAACAAATACGAATAATGGAACGCGTTCAATTAACGTTAAAAAGGAGTATAGCACCATTGACGGAAACGGCAGCTATAAGGTAGTAAGAGACGACGGTACGGTAGAATCCGTCAAACTCTACAATAACAGAGGGATGATTTTGAGTGAGGAGAATACGGTTAACGGAACCGCATACATCACCAAATATAATGATCATGGCTTTGTTGAATCCGAAATGTTGCCCGAATACGGTGATGCAATTGTAATGAAGTATTCCGATTATGTCTATGACAGTCACGGAAATTGGATAAAAAGGAAAACCAGTCGGATTATTGATGGAGAGGAGATACCAAATGTCCTGACAGAAAGAGTTATAACTTACAGAACAGATTTATAACTATAGCTAATAGCGGCATCTCTTTTTGTGAGATGTTATCCCGCAGTAAGACCTGTATCAGACAAGCAGCTTGTTTTTCATTCCGCCTCCGGAGCCTCTTCGGGTGCGCTGAAATCGTTCTCCCCGTACTTGACGAGCAGGTTGTACCAAGAGATTATCTTCTTTATATGGCTGGGATAAACACGGTCAGTATCAAAATCGGGAACAATGCCGCTGAAATATTCAAACAGTTCGCCGTTCGAAGCTTTCCGCCATTCAAAACCTACCTCTTTGTCCTTGCCGGATTTAGCTTCAATAGCCTTGAAAACCTCTCTTAAAGGCATCTCCTTCTCGGTGGT
>DDLZ01000157.1 GCA_002340405.1 Bacteroidales bacterium UBA2559 | reverse complement strand
CATTTTTCGGCTTGTCATTAATAAAGTTCAACGATAAATTAGAGTAGTGCCATGAGACCGTTTATCGTATTATTACAAAAGGAGTTCACGCAGATTCTTCGCGATACGTTTCTGACCAGACTGATGATAATCCTTCCGATGGCTATAATGCTCATTGCACCGCTGCTTGCTACAATGGATGTGCGTAATGTCAATGTTGCGGTTGTTGATCTGGACTGCTCTACAACGTCTCAACGCATTATGTCGCATATCAAAGCCTCCGAATATCTGACATTGATTAAAGCAACTGATAAATTCGACCTTGCCATGCAAGAATTGGAGAGTGGTACGGTTGATGTTATCGTGCAGATTCCCGACCATTTTGAGCGTGATATGACGGTCTCCACCCCTGAAAAAATAAGTATAACAGCCAATGCCGTTAACGCCACCAAAGGTTCGATAGGCACACAATACGTTATACTAACAATTGCCCATACACTTATTGAATTGCGCAACGATAAAGGTCTAAATCGGTTATCCGAGGTATTAACGGTGCAAAATCGCTTTAATCCGACGCTCAATTACCGCCATTATATGATTCCCGCTCTTATGATTTTGATCTTTATCCTTGTGTGCGGCTTCCTGCCTGCGTTGAACATCGTAAAAGAGAAGGAAATCGGTACAATCGAGCAGATAAATGTCACACCCGTGAGTCGCTTTACCTTTATTCTGTCAAAGCTGATACCCTATTGGATCATAGGTATTTTAGTGCTTATGGCTGCAATGATTATCACATGGCTTGTCTATGGGCTTACACCTGCCGGCTCAATTTGGGTTATTTTCTTTGGGGCAGTGCTGTTTATTCTTACCATTTCCGGATTCAGTCTTACAGTTGCAAATTTCTCGGATACGATGCAACAAATAATGTTCGTACTCTTCTTCTTCATTATGATTTTTATACTGATGAGCGGACTGATTACACCTATTGACTCCATGCCCGGCTGGGCACAGAAGTTTACATATATTTTACCGCCGCGCTATATTATTGACATTTTGCGTTCAGTCTATCTTAAGGGAACAACCCTTGCCGAGTTATGGCGTGATTTCACAGCTCTCGGAAGTTTTGCAGTCTTATTCAATATCCTCGCTGCCGTCACCTACAAAAAGCAGGCGTAAGAGGTACCCCAATGGGTGTGGTTAACAACTTCACCGGTTTTGTGAGGTAAGTTCCGGTTTAAAACTAAAATAAGGATGTAATAGAATGAAAGATAGTAACTTTGGCAAATTGAATAAACGCTGCCGATATAAGACGCATACAAAACATATATGAATCAATGGACCTTGGTGCATGACATCCTAAAAAATATCTTACACATTAATGGAATATAACTTTTCAACACTTGCCGATATATTTGACTATTCAACGGCCACATTCAGTAAAAGAACAGTATCGGATTTTGTTGACGGAGGCAAGCGTTACACATATCACAGCTTCCGCGAAGAGTGCAACCGAATTTCCGGTGTGCTTACCACATTCGGCATACACTCTTCGGACAAGATCGCCATACTTTCCGAAAATCATCCCAACTGGGCTGTAGCCTTTTTCGCCATAACGACATCCGGCAGGATTGCTGTTCCCATGCTACCGGGAGTTTCACCTAACGAAGTTGAAAATATACTGCAACACTCCGATTCGAAAGCTGTATTCGTGTCACGTAAGCAATACTTGAAAATAAGTCCTGAAACTATTCAACGTCTGCGTCTTATAATAGACATAGAGACGTTTGAACTGATCCGTGCAGAAGATAAAAAGTACACTTGCGATGGTAGGACACAACGCCCGGATCCAATGAATATTGCCGCCATTATCTACACATCAGGCACCACAGGCAGTGCTAAAGGCGTAATGCTGAGCCACCGCAATTTCTGTGCAAACGTACTGGAGGCCTGGACTGCACATAAAGTTTACAAGAAAGATGTTTTTCTATCCATACTGCCTCTTGCCCATACTTATGAGATGAGTATAGGCATGATATATCCATTCTCATGTGGAGCATCGGTGTACTACCTTCAGAAACCTCCTACTCCATCGGTCCTTACCGATGCCTTGTTAAAGATCAGACCCACTACAATGCTTTCAGTACCGCTTATCATTGAAAAGGTTGTAAACAACAGAGTGAAGCCCACCATTGCTGCAAGTAAATTCCTGACATATCTGCAAAACCACTTTCCGTTCCTGCTATACTGGCTTGTAGGCGCCAAAATAAAGAAAATGTTTGGCGGAAGAATGAGATTTTTCGGTATAGGCGGCTCAAAACTGGATGTTGAGGTTGAGAGATTCCTAAGGAAGATCCGCTTCCCTTACGCTATCGGTTACGGCTTGACCGAAACAGCTCCGCTCATATGTGATGCCGCTCCCAAAAAGACGCATTTAGGCAGCACCGGAACGGCTTCATATGGAATCAGTGTACGTTTGGCCGATGTCAATCCCGACAGCGGAATAGGTGAGCTTCAGGTCAAAGGTCCCAATGTGATGCTCGGCTACTACAAAGATTACAATAGGACAAAATCGGTCATGACCGATGACGGATGGTTGCGTACCGGCGATATGGCCAGCGTTGACAGGAAAAACCGTTACTACATACACGGACGCTCGGGCAATGTCATCATAGGTTCATCGGGCGAAAACATCTATCCTGAAGAGATTGAAAGTGTCATCAACAAAATAGATAATGTCAACGAATCACTGGTGATAAGCCGCTCAGGCCAACTTGTAGCGCTGGTACAACTGATTGACGGAGTCATAGATTGGGATCTTGAAGGTGAAGACCGTTTCATTGAAACAATGGAAAAACGCAAAAAAGAGATTAAAGATGCGGTCAATGCCAAAGTAAGCCGGTTCCTTAATATCAAGGATGTGGAATTCATGAGAGAGCCGTTCAACAAGACTGCCACTATGAAGATAAGGCGGTTCATGTATCAGGAGAATTATAAAAATGATATTAAACAAAGCAACATTAACAAGAGTAAAAGAAAATGAGCATAAAGAAAATCATTAACCCCTGGATTGACACTCAAGGATTCAACTGTATAGCATGTTGTCCTACAAACAAACAGGGACTGCATCTTGAGTTTTTTGAGGAAGGCGACGATATTTTTACCCGTTGGAAACCCGACGACAATTTCCAGGGATGGATGGATACCCTGCATGGAGGTATTCAGGCCCTGCTTATTGACGAGACGGCAGGATGGGTGGTGTGTCGCAAATTACAGACCACAGGT
>DDLZ01000089.1:42440-63424 GCA_002340405.1 Bacteroidales bacterium UBA2559 | reverse complement strand
GGCAAGAATCTGGGATTCAACCCGAAGGATGTGTTTGAGATCACCCGGCCCGACAAAGCCCATCTTCCGGCTCCGGGCATATCGGCATCATATATATTCTGCACAGAGGCGGATTACTTCGTATATCAGAACAACTTTAATACCTATGCCTCTTTCTATAAAAACACCTTCCAGCATGGAGGCATATCGCTCGAAGAGATGCTGATACCTTTCATCACAATGCAACCAAAAAGAAAATAAGACTATGCAACTTGAAATAACCTGCCTCGACAAGATAGACAAAACGGCCAGAGAGTTTATCGGTCAAATGGGCAATCACACTATATTCGCCTTCTACGGCAAAATGGGGGCAGGTAAAACCACATTCATAAAAGCCGTATGCCGGGAGCTGGGCGTGGAAGATAATGTCAACTCCCCAAGCTTCGCCATAATAAACGAATACCGGTCAACGGCTATAGCCAAGCCCATATACCACTTTGATTTTTACAGAATAAAAAAGATTGAAGAGGTCTTTGATCTGGGTTATGAGGAGTATTTCTACAGCGATGCCCTATGCTTCATAGAATGGCCTGAAATTATTGAGGAGTTGCTCCCTGAAGAGGCAAAAAAAATAACCATCACCGAAAACAGTGATGGTTCACGTACGATAGTCCTATAACAGATTCTATTCTCCGGATAAATCTACATACTCGCCTTCGGCATTGACAATAAGAATTATCTCGTCGGCAGGGAAATCTCCTACATTATCATTTTTAGCCTCCTCAATGATGTACTCCACCAATTCGTCATTGTCAATCTCAATATAGCCATCCTCATCGGGCTCCTGATCAAGGACTCCGCTTGATGTAAAAAAGTCATTGATAACATCGATAATATAGTATAATATATCATCGGTGTATTTCTCTTTCAGCTCTTGAGGAAGAGTGTTCCTGATATATTCAACGGTTTTAACATCGTCAATATCATCTTCATAAAAATCGTCTCTGTCTGTCATAATTATAATAATGCGTTAAGTTTATCCTGCAATACATTTTTGGCGGCAGCGCCTACAACTCGGTCAACCTCCTTGCCGTTCTTGATGAAAATCACAGTAGGGACGTTCATTATACCGAACTTGGCGGTCAAGGTGTTATTCTCCTCAATATCACATTTACCTATGATAGCCCTACCGTCATATTCGGCGGCAAGCTCTTCGATAATCGGGGCAAGTCTTCTGCAGGGACCACACCAGACTGCCCAAAAATCAATCATCACAGGCTTACCCTGTGCAATTAGCTCATCAAAATTAACGTCTGTAATTTCTTGTTCCATAAATGTCTTTATTAAAGTTGTCAATTAAATGTCAATATTATGTCATCACGCTCTTTCAAATAACCGACCAGTTCATTGGTAACCGTTATTTTTCTTTTTAACGATTTCAGATTAACCTTATTGCCCGATGCCGGATCGGTTATCTCAAACTTCAGAATTGTGTTACCCGGCACATCGGTCAAAGAGTCCAGGTCACCGACAAAACCCTTATCGACCGAAGAGAGCGGAATAGATATGTTCAGACTCTGCAGAACATTATCCTTTATATCCTGAAGCAGTTCAATTGAATTTATAACCATATCAATTCTTGTGGGATTGTACCTGTTCTGTACACATTGGGCCTTAATAAACAGGTAATTATCCTCTTTCATCATATGAGACCACTTAAGCCACGGTTCGCCGAACAGAGCTATCTCCGAGGAGCCGGTAAAATCCTCTATAACAGTAAAGCCGCAGGGCATACCGTTCCTCCTTACGCGTGATTCGCGTACGCCGACAACCACGCCGCCGAAAATCAGCTCCTTATTCAAAAGTGCGCTCTTATCCTCAAGCCCGACCATGCCGACATTGCATACATTCTCCAGAATAACGCGGTATTCATCTAACGGATGAGCGGACAGGTATATGCCTATCAGCTCTTTCTCTTTGTTAAGTTTGTCAAGCACCGACCATTCCGGTGCATCGGGTATTGACGGCGTAGCTATCTGAATAGCCTCACCCAAATCGCCAAAAAGAGAAAACCGGCTCTCCTGCCTGTCGAGCTGGTATTTTGTACCGTATCGTACCAGCACATCGGAAAAAGTCTCGTCCTTACCGCAGGGCTGCATAAACTGTTCACGTCTGATCTCAGGGAAACAGTCAAAAGATCCTGCCAATGCCAGACACTCTATATTTTTGCGGTTACAGGCACTCAGGTTAACTCTCTGTACAAAATCGAAAATAGTCTCGTAGGGACCGTTAGCAGCCCGCTCACTTACGATAGCTTCAACAGCATTCTCGCCCACCCCCTTGACCGATGCCATTCCAAACCGTATGTCACCTTTGGAGTTCACGCCAAAACGGGGTGCGCTCTCATTTATATCGGGACCAAGCACATTTATCCCCATAGCCCTGCATTCATCCATGAGTTTGGTTATTTCCGCTATGTCACTGCTGCGACTGAGTACGGCGGCCATATACTGTGACGGATAGTTTGCCTTCAGATAGGCAGTCTGATAAGCCACCCAAGAGTAGCATGTCGCATGTGATTTGTTGAAAGCGTACGAAGCAAATTTTTCCCAGTCCGTCCATATCTTTTCAAGTGCTGCAGGATCGTATCCATTGGCCTTGCCGCCCTCTATGAACTTGGGTTTAAGTTCGTCCAGCTTATCCTTGAGCTTCTTACCCATAGCCTTACGCAGAGTATCGCTCTCGCCCCGCGTGAAATTTGCCAACAGACGTGAAAGCAGCATCACCTGCTCCTGATATACCGTAATACCGTATGTGTCTTTAAGATATTTCTCCATTACGGGGATGTCGTATTCAATGGGTTTGCGGCCCTGCTTACGGTCAATAAAATCAGGAATGTAATCCATAGGTCCCGGACGATATAGAGCACTCATTGCAATCAGATCTTCAAACACATTCGGCTGTAACTCCTGCAGATATTTCTGCATACCCGGTGATTCAAACTGGAAAGTACCTATAGTGCGGCCGTCACAGTAGAGCTGAAAAGTCTTCTCATCGTCAAGTGGAATATTCTCTATGTCAACAGCTATTCCCAGACTGGATTTTACGTTTTCCACCGCTTCCTTAATAATTGACAATGTCTTAAGACCCAGAAAATCCATTTTGACAAGACCCGTCTCCTCAATTACGCTGCCCTCATACTGAGTTACAAGCAGCCGTTCCTTGGTATCCTTATCAATAGCTATCGAAACCGGCACCCAATCGGTTATATCATCACGGCATATTATCGTACCGCAAGCATGTACACCCGTTCCGCGTACGTTGCCCTCGAGCATCCTGGCAAACTGAATCGTCTTTCTTAAGCGTTCGTCTTCCGATGTAGCCGCCTGTTGCAGTTCAGGAACACATTCAATTACATTGGTCAGATTCATCTTACGCTGTTTGCCGTCGGGTTTGTCAGGCAGACGATCGGGTATAGCCTTACAGAGTGCATTGGACGTATCAAGCGACACATTAAGCACACGGGCCACATCCTTTATGGCCATCTTGGCAGCCATAGTACCGTAAGTTATGATATTGGCCACCTTGTCGCGTCCATATTTTTCCGTTACCCACTGAAGTACGCGACCACGGCCGTCATCATCAAAATCCACATCAATATCGGGCATTGATATGCGGTCCGGATTGAGAAAACGTTCGAACAGCAGATCATACTTGATGGGATCAATCTGAGTTATTCCCAGACAGTAAGAGACTATCGAACCGGCTGCCGAACCGCGACCCGGGCCTACCGAAACATCCAACTCCGTACGAGCAACATTTATGAAGTCCTGCACAATGAGAAAATAGCCCGGGTAACCCATATTCTTCATAACATGCAGCTCAAACACCAGTTGCTCCTTCACATTCTCAGGAATCGGGTCGCCATAACGTTTCTTAGCCCCCTGGAAGGCGAGCTCTGCCAAATAATCAGCCTCCAGCTTAATACGGTACAGCTTGTCATAACCTCCCAGATTCTCTATCTTATTGTCGGCATCCTCTTTTGATAAAACAGTATTGCCATACTCATCACAGGTAAACTCTTTGAAAAGATCCTCCTCGGTAAATCGGCGACGATACTCCTGCTCATTCCCAAACTCCTCGGGAATGGCAAAATTAGGCATGATGGGAGCATGATTTATAGAATAATCCTCCACCTTATTATATATCTCGACAGTTCCGGCAAGAGCATCGGGCTCATCTTCAAACAGAAGGTTCATCTCTTCGGTGGTCTTAAACCACTCCTGTTTGGAATAACGCATAAGGTTGGGATCGTCTAAAGTACGTCCCGTAGAGAGACAGATAAGCAGTTCGTGTGCATCGGCATTCTCTTCATCCAGAAAATGGACATCGTTGGTGCAGATAGTCTTGATACCGAACTTACGGGACATCTCTTTGAGATGAGCGTTCACGTTCATCTGCAACTGATAGACCTCATGGTTAGCATTAAGTACTGTAGCCTTATGCCGCTGCAGCTCCAGATAATAGTCGTCGCCAAACAGACCATGGAACCACTGCACCACCTCTTCAGCCTCGTCTAAACGACCTGCCGTTATCAGCTTGGGAAGCTCCCCTCCCAGACAGGCCGAGCTGCATATAAGACCCTCGCGATACTTCTCCAAATCATACTTGTCGGTACGCGGATGCGAATAGAAACCATCGGTCCATGCCCGGGAGACTATCTTTATAAGATTATGATAGCCCGTTTTATTCTTTGCCAAAAGGATAAGGTGATAGTTCGCTCCGTCAAGCTCTCTGCTATCGCGCTGTTCCTTACGTCGGGGAGCCACATAGACCTCACAGCCTATAATAGGTTTGATATACTTGCCCTGATGCTTCAGCTCTTCATTCTTTTTGTCACAATAGTTTTTAAACTCCTTGATACCCATCATGTTGCCATGGTCCGTTACGGCCACGCCGGGCATACCGTCTGCTACCGCCTTATCGACCATTTTCTTTATGTTTGTCTGGCCGTCAAGCAGCGAATACTGCGTATGAACGTGGAGATGAACAAATTCCTGCATACTCGGTGGATATCGAAAAAGTCTCTAAAATTACTCCCGTTTGGCGGCATTTGCAATAGTATTATGCTCAAAAAGTTTTCAACAACAGCCATGCCGTGCCCATATTCTTCAGAACTGGTTACAAATTTACGTAAACAAATTCCAACAGTTTCTTACCTTTATATAAAAAATGTATCTTTGCCTTTTGTAACAAAATCAGTCCGCAAAATGACAGAGAATAGTAGAAAAAGAATCTGTATCAATCGAGAAGGCAGACGGGCCCTTGTTCTGGTTTCAGCAATCCTGGTTATCTTGAACCTTGTTTTGTTACTGACTTCGGCATACGGATGGTGGTCAATCGCTGCTCTCGTCTTATCATTATTTCTAATAGGTTTTCTGCTCTATTTTTTCAGGAATCCTCAACGCAGTTTTCCCGGTGAAGATACTGAAAAGGTAGTGGTCTCGCCAGCCGATGGAACAGTCGTAGCCATTGAAGAGGTTGATGAACCGGACTATTTTAAAGACCGCAGAATGGTAATCTCCATATTCATGAGCATTTATAGTGTACATGCCAACTGGTTTCCCGTCAATGGGACTGTCAGGGTCGTAAAACATCATAATGGTAATTTCCATGCTGCTTTCAAACCTAAAGCGAGCACCGAAAATGAACGCTCAATGGTTGTCATTGAAACACCCGAAGGGAACGAGGTCATGATACGGCAGATAGCCGGTGCATTGGCCCGCCGGATTGTAACCTATTGCAAACCCGGCGACAAAAGCAGCATTGACCGTCATATGGGATTTATAAAATTCGGCTCCAGAGTTGACATTTATCTTCCCGTTGACAGTCTGATTTGTGTCAAGATGAACCAAAAAGTGACCGGGAATATAACCATCTTGGCAAAACTCGCATAATAATGGCAAAAAGTATCATAAAACACATCCCCAATACTCTGACATGCTGCAACCTGATATCGGGCTGCATGGCTGTAATATCAGCATCGAACGCCGATGCATGGCATACCCTTCTGTGGGTCGCTGCAGGTGCACTGTTCGACTTTTTAGATGGACTGTCGGCACGCCTGCTAAATGTCCATTCACCTATAGGAAAAGAGCTTGACTCACTTGCCGACATGGTTACTTTCGGACTGGCGCCCGCCCTGCTCTGTTTGATGACCCTAAGAGGATTCTCATATCCCAATGCGATATTTGCATCCTACTATCCCTACATAGCTCTGATGTTGGTGGTGTTTGCCGCACTCAGACTTGCCAAGTTCAATACAGACAGGCGACAGGACACATCTTTTCTGGGTCTTGCCGTACCTGCCAACGCACTGTTTTGGTGCGGCTTGTTCCAGATGAACCTCTCCGGAACAGCCGGTGCACCCTGGATTATAGGAGGCCTGGTGATAATATTCGCACTGCTTATGGTAAGTGAGGTACCCATGTTCTCGCTTAAATTCAAAAATCTGAAATGGGCCGATAACAAAATAAGATATATTTTCCTTATCGTGTCGTTGGTAATTCTTCTGCTGTTATGGGAAGAGGGGCTGTCGGCAGTCATATGCTGGTACATTATCCTATCAATCCTGACAAAAGGTCACCAATAAACCGATTTGGCAGTTTTTTTGCTTATAAGTCTAAAAAAGAGATCCTATGATAATAGCCACTCTCACTATTATATTCATACTTCTGTTCGTATTGCTGGCCGTACTGACATTTGCAAGAGACCTGCTTGCAACTTTCCTGTCAGCCATAGTAGGCATATTCAAAAGAGGTGACAGAAAAAAGAGAAGGACCGAAGGCCGCCAGACCATACGCAAAAGACCCCGTCCCAGAAAAAAAATCTTTTCCGAATCCGATGGCGAGTACGTTGATTTCGAAGAGATAAAAAAGGAATAGATGCGACGCACCCATTCCTTTTTTTTATACCATGAAGCAGAGAATCATCCAAAACCGACTCTTTAACTATCTGCTTTCAGACCAAAAGCTGTCTATATTACTTATGAATCAATGTACCGATAGGTTCGCCGTCAATAATTTTGCGAAGATTCCCCACCTTATCCATATTAAACACATAGACAGGCAGGTTGTTATCTCTACACATAGTGATAGCAGTCAGATCTATCACCTTAATATTATTATTATAGACCTCATCGAACGTAATCTCTTCATACTTGACAGCTGTGGGATCCTTCTCGGGATCGGCGGTATAGACTCCGTCCACACGGGTGCCCTTGAGCATGACATCGACCTCCAGCTCTATGCCGCGCAGAGACGATCCGGTATCGGTAGTAAAGTAGGGATTGCCTGTGCCGCCCACCAATATGACCACCTTACCCTGCTTCATAGCCTCTATGGCTTTCCACTTGCAGTAAAACTCGCCTATTGGTTCCATACGTATGGCGGTAAGCACAATACTTGGACAGTCGATTGAACTCAGAGCAGAGCTGAGCGCCAAACCGTTAATTACAGTGGCAAGCATACCCATCTGGTCACCCTTGACACGGTCGAATCCCCGGCCGGTACCTTTCAAACCGCGAAAAATATTACCGCCACCAATCACAATGCCTATCTCTACACCCAGGTCATGGACCTCCTTTATCTGCCGCGCATACTCGTCAAGACGCTTCTCGTCAATACCGTGACCCTGTTCTCCCATCAGGCTCTCGCCACTCAGCTTGAGCAATATTCTCTTGAATCTGACCATACTCTATATTTTTATTATTTGTGCGAATTTACTCTTTTTCCGGCAGAATAAACTGCACCTGCTTAAATTCATATGCTCTCTGTTCACCCGATCGGGTCTCCAGCAGCAACAGGCCATTGGTTCGTACACCCTCTATCCGGGCCTCAAAACATCCGGCAGCGTCACGGAACCTGTACCATCCCTCGCGCCGGTAAAGACGGCTGTGATAAAGACGTTCCACACTCTCCTTCCCCAAATCAGATGACACATCTACATCCGATGCTGTATCCGCATCCGATACCATCTCCATATAACCTATGAAACGATTCACTATATCTTCCAGCAGACGGTTGCGGTCAAAATCCTGACCGGTAATATTCTTGAGCGACATGGGGTTTGGAGCATCACTTAAGAATAGTTCCTGATTCACGTTCAGGCCTACCCCAACCACACTGTCCAATATTAGGTTTCCCTGTAGTGTGTTCTCTATCAGGATCCCGGCTATCTTGTAATCCTTCCAGTATATATCGTTCGGCCATTTTACCGAAAAATCTCCGGCGAGTCCCGGCTCCACAACCTGCGTCACACTATCCAGTACGGCCAGAGCTATGGCCTCCGATATGAGAAACTGCTCACTCGCCTTAATATTTGTAGGGTGTGCCAAAATGCTGAAAAGCAGATTCTTGCCTGCCTGCGACTCCCATTTGTTGCCCTGCTGTCCACGTCCGGCAGTCTGGAAATCGGCCACTGCCACTTCAAAATCAAAACCGGGATCACCGCCATTCAACTCACGCAAATAGCTGTTTGTGGAGCCTATGCTGTCCGATCTGTGCCATTTTATCTTAACCATCACTCAATAGGCGGGTAAAACGCCTCCTTAATATGTTCAACCTTAAATACACCGTTTTCCACAACAACCGTAACAATGTCGAAACGCACATCCAGATCAATCGAATGTAACCGCAGATAGGCATCGGCCGAATTTACAATCCGTCTAATTTTCCTGAAGTTCACAGCATCCTCAGGATTGCCATACTCCGTTCCACACCGCGTCTTAACCTCCACGAACACTATAGTGTTCTCATTACGGACAACCATGTCTATCTCTTTGTGCCCGCAACGCCAGTTACGGTCCATTATCCTGTATCCCTCTCCTTCAAGATACCGGGCGGCAATATTTTCACCATCGCGCCCTACATTATGATGTTTTGCCATGCTAATTAGATTTTCATGCAAATTTAATCAGAAATAGAGAGACCATGACCAAAAATCGATACCTTCGTGCTAAATTATAGAGAAAATTGAACTAAACTACTCTAATTCGTTCAAAAAGAAGATATTATGCTGACCGATGTGGAAAAACAGGACGAAAAGTTCATGAAGATTGCGTTCGATGAAGCCCGCATGGCCGCTGCCGAAGGAGAAATTCCGGTAGGCGCTGTTGTAGTATGTCAGGGAGCAGTAATAGCACGTGCCCGTAACCTTACCGAGAGGCTGAATGATATCACTGCCCATGCCGAAATGCAGGCCATAACCGCTGCTGCTGCATACTTAGGCGGAAAATATCTGGACCAATGCACCATGTATGTGACGCTGGAACCCTGCAGCATGTGTGCAGGAGCCTTAGGATGGGCTCAACTGGGCCGTCTGGTTTACGGAGCTTCCGACGAAAAACGCGGCTACACAAAATACGCTCCCAATGTTCTCCATCCCAAGACAGAGGTCGCATCGGGAGTTATGGCCGACGAATCGGCTGCACTCATTCAGGAATTTTTCAGAAAAAGACGTTAAGACCGGGGGCGTAATCCTTCGGAGCATACCCGCTAAGCGTAATCGTCCTTGCGATACTTACCCTCGTCCTCATCTTCCATCATGCTCAGGTAGCTTATGTATCGGGACAGATGGATCTCACCCGCCTCAACAGCAAGTATAACCGCACAATCCGGCTCACAGGTGTGAGTGCAGTTCCCATAGCGGCATTTGGCAGCATGTTTGAAAATTTCCGGGAAATAATGGCTTATCTCCTCCCGCTCCATATCGAAACTGCCGAATCCCTTGATTCCGGGTGTATCTATGATCCAACCCCCTTCGGGCAGAGGAAACATCTCGGAAAATGTTGTGATATGCATCCCCGTGTTGTACTTTTCCGAAATTTCACCAGTACGCAGATCCAGTTCAGGAAGGATACGGTTGATAAGGGTACTCTTACCTACACCGGAATTTCCGGCAATAAGCGTAACCTTTCCCTTCAATGCGTCATTAACGACATCGGTGCCCACACCATGCAGAGCATCACATGTAATACATCTGTAACCTATATCCCCGTATAAGGTGCAAAGCTCATTGAGGTCTGTTTTTTCTTCGTCTGAAAGCAGGTCAACCTTATTGAACACCAAAATAACCGGAACACGATATGCATGAGCCGAAGCAAGGAACCTGTCTATGAATACGGTCGAAGTGACCGGATAATTCACGGTTACAACGAGCATGCACTGGTCAAGATTGCATGCAAGAATATGAGACTGTTTTGAAAGATTAGAGGACCGCCGGATAATATAATTCCGCCGATCCTCTATAGCCGTTATATACGAGGGCGAACCCGGTTCTGCCAAATCTATCCTGACATAATCACCGACTGCAATCGGATTCGTACTCTTTATACCTTTTATCCTGAATGTACCCTTAATGACACACTCCCGGGTTGCGCCGTCATCGGTACGTACCAGATAGCTGCTTCCCGTACTTCTTATTACCAATCCGCGCATAAGAAGCTTAAATGGTCATTATCTCCTTCTCCTTTTCGGCGAACAGTTCATCGGACTTCTTAATGTACTTGTCATGCAGCTTTTGAAGCTTATCCTCTGCATCCTTTTTAGCATCCTCCGACAGGCCGTCTTTCAGGGCCCTCTTCAAATACTCCATACTGTCGCGCCGTGCATTCCTTATTGAAATCTTTGTATTTTCATTGGCTTTACCACTCTGCCTAACCAGTTCGCGACGACGCTCCTCGGTAAGGGGCGGTATGGCCAAACGGATTATTTCGCCGTTGTTGGTAGGCATAATCCCGACCGACGAATTGATAATCGCTTTCTCTATTACCTTGAGCATATTCCTATCCCAGGGACGTATGGCAATAGTACGGACGTCGGGGGTTGAAAGTGCAGCAACATTGTCGAGCGCTACCATCGTACCGTATGAATCCACACGGATATCATCCAGAATGCGCACATTAGCCTTACCGGCGCGAATATGGGCATATTCGTCCTCAAGATGAATAATAGCCAGTTCCATCTGCTCCTCAGCATCGCCGAGACATTTGTTTACATCGAACATATCTGTAGTTTTTTAGTTAAAGCACGAAGATAATAATTTTAGCTTTCATTTCATTCATTATAAACAAGTAATTTATATCTTTGCATGAAGAGCCGGGCCATAAAGCGGTCAAATATTAAAGGCCGGCGGCCGGCAAATACTAATCAGAGTGATTATGAGAATCTTTCCGCGCACGGTTTTGACCTGCACTGTTCTTGCAATGTTTGGAAGTCTGCCTGTCTTTGGTCAGAACACTTTCGGACTTTGGACGGGCGTGGGAGTCGAAAAAAAGATATCAAAGGGAACGCATCTCGATTTAGAAGTCCAATACCGCCTTACGGACTACCTCAAAGCGACAGACCGATGGAGTACCGGAATATCTTTCAGCAAACGTCTTTACCGGAACTTTGACAAAACATTCAACATAAAGGCAGCTGCGGAATATAAATTCATAAGAGTTCTGAATCCCGAATCGGTAAAGTACAAAGGTGAACTCTATGATATCCCGGACAATCAGGATCCGGAATACTACATTGACGGAGGCCACGATTATAATTTTACCGAATCCTATTGGGAGAACAAACACCGTTTCATAGCATCGCTGCAGAGCGCACTTGAAGTCGGCCGATTTAAATTCTCGTTGAGGGAGAACTTCCAGTACACCTTTTCCGACAGTGTTGAGACATCCAGAACACAACACCGTTTCTATGCAGAGTATGACCCGGAAATCGATGACTTTGTAGCCTTCGATTCACCCATTACAGAAAACGTATGGAAGGGCGGCGGCGACAAGAGCGTCCTGCGTTCAAGGATAGGTGTTGACTACGACATACCCAACTGGAAATATAACCCGTTTGCCTCTTTCGAATTTTTCAACAGGACCGATCGGAAACTGGCTCTTGACAAGACACGTTTGACTGCCGGTGTGGAATTCACCTTCGCCAATAGACATAATTTCAAAATTGCCTATCTTTGGCAAGACAGGACGGACGAGGACGAGCCTTCGGGTTCGGTAATAAGCATTAATTATAAATTTGAACTTTAAACATATAATATCAGTAAAAAAATGAAGAAAATTTTATCTCTCTGCCTGGTAACTCTAATGACAATACCTCTGTTCAGTCAGGATCTTGTCATCACCGGCACGGACGGGGAACAACAGAGCCTCAATCTTGAGGCTCTGAGAAAAATTACCTTTGAGTCCGGAAAATTGGTAGCCACATATTATGATGGCTCAGCTACTGCATATATACTATCTTCTATAAGCAGACTCTTTTTCACCGATATCACATCGGTAGAAGAAACACTGTTTAACCAATATACTCCGATAACGGTCTATGACCTTAGCGGAAAGATTATCATCGACGGTCAATCAGAGTCTCAGGATGCGGTAATTAACAGTCTGCCCGGAGGTATATACCTGTTGCGCGCAGGCGGCAAAACCATTAAAATAGTAAAATGATGCGCCGTTTATTTCTGCTGTCCTTTGCAGCATTCGTCCTGTCGTCTGTAACAGCCGGGACAGATAAACTCCATTTCTATCAGAATGACGGAGTTGTACGTTATTGTAATTATGGAGCGGTTGACAGTATCAGTTTTGACCAAGATTATACTCTTGCACTGTTCCGCCTTGGCGGAGAACTTACCGCATCCTACCATTTCAGCATGCTCGACAGTCTTACATTCGGACAGTCTGTGTCAAACGCTGCGACCTTCCCTTCGGCCCCGGATTTCAATGAGGCTTTTCAAAGTACGGTAACACCCGAATACAACAATGTTCCCGAACCGCCTATCGATGCCGATGACAACGATTATATAGAAAACTATACGGTAAAGAATACCATAACCTTTACATACGAAGGGAACTCCGTAACGGTGGCCGGTTTAGTTGACGGAGTCACCGTAACTACCGACGGCGCACATGTCAGGGTCGTTTCAACAAAAGCAAAAATGAGATATCTGCTTCAAGGCTCAACCGAAAACGGCTCTTTCAAAGTCGCTACCGAAAACCCTGACCTTGACGAAAAGAGATTCTGCATTACCTTAAACGGATTAACCATGACCAATCCCAATGGTGCGGCTATCAACATACAGACCGGCAAATCCGTCTATCTCTCTCTTGCCAAAGACAAAGTCAATACTCTCTGTGACGGCGACAAATACAACACCGCGCCCGGCGAAGACGAAAAAGGCACGATCTTCAGTGAGGGGCAACTGCTTATAAGCGGTTCAGGCACATTGAACGTCAAATCATTAGGGGGGCATGGCATATGCAGTGACGACTACATATTTCTGCGTGCAAATACCGGAACTATAAACATAACATCAAAAAAGGACGGCCTCAACACCAAGGATCATTTCACCATGTATGGAGGCACCGTCAACATCAATTCGCAAAGAGACGGCATTGCTGTACGCGAAGGCCCGTTCCGACTCTATGGCGGAACTCTGGATATGGACTGTTTCGATGACGGCATAGTCTCCGACTACACAAGTCCCGACACCGCAAGCATTTTCATTGCAGGCGGATATACCAAAATAACCACTACCGATGAAAAGGGTCACGCAGTTTACACAACAGGACCGCTTACTATGACAGGAGGCGCAGTATCCGCTGATGTGGCCGGCAATGCATCCAAATGCTTAATCGCCGGTGACAGCATCCTTATTTCGGGCGGATATGCCATGTTGAAAGCTGCAGGTACACCCCTGTATGACAAAAAAGAAAAAGACTACGCATCGGCTGCATGTATCAGGGCAAAAAGAGACCTGACAATCAGCGGCGGAGACCTGTATCTCCTATGTAGCGGCGATGGCGGCAAAGCCATAAACTCAGTATCGAACACCCTTATTTCAGGCGGCAACATAACCGTGATCACCCAAGGTCGGGACTGCACTATAAACGACAACACCATACGCTCACGCGCCGTCGATACAGAGGATATGACCATAAGCGGAAATGCGGTATTGAAGTTGAGCACTGCCGGCACCTCAATCTATACAGGCAATAACCTGAACATAAACGGAGGTTCGACATACTCGCTTACAACCGACAGAAACGCTGAAAGTCTTAATGTCAAAGGAGCCCGCCAACAGACCGGCGGCCTGATCTTATTCGGCTATTCCGAGTAAAAAAGAAAAAAACTTGCCGGTTATTACAAAAGATTCTATCTTTGCACCCGCTTAACGGCTTTAGAGGTAGATCCGCTAGCTCAGCAGGTAGAGCACATCCCTTTTAAGGATGGGGTCTCGGGTTCGAACCCCGAGCGGATCACACAAATTACTATTTTTCCCTGTGCTGGTGCGCGGGGAAATTTTTTATCTGAAAACTTGATTATAAAGCTATTCTTTAACGGTTTTTTATCTGAATAATCATTCCTTTTCCCACGGAAAAAATGTACCTTTGTGAAAATTTTGATTATATAGAGTTTACTTGAAATTGGGAATATGAGTTTAATGAAAAAATTCATTGCGTATGCCAAGCAGAACAGGCAGCGCATTGTATTGCCCGAAGGTACTGAAGAACGCACACTGAAAGCGGCAGACAGGATATTAGCCGACGAAGTGGCAGACCTTATCTTATTAGGCAACAAGACCGAGATTTTTGACATTGCCGGACTATGGGGCTTGGAAAATATCCAAAAAGCCACAATAATTGATCCTGCTGATAACCCTAAAAAGGATTTTTATACCAACATGCTATTTGAACTGCGCAAAAGCAAGGGTATGACTTTCGAAGAGGCTCAGCAAAAAGTACTCGATCCGCTCTATCTTGGATGCCTGATAATAAAAAACAGTGAAGCCGACGGCCAATTGGCCGGAGCACGCAACACCACAAGTAATGTTCTCAGACCTGCACTGCAGATAATCAAAACCGCCCCCGGCATATCGTTGGTATCGGGAGCATTCATCATGATCACCAATACTCCTCAATACGGTAATAACGGCGTGATTCTTTTGGCCGACTGTGCCGTCAATCCGCTGCCGGATGCCGAACAACTAGCACATATAGCTATCTCTTCGGCCGCAACCGCCGGCAAACTGCTCCATTTCGAAGAGCCGCGGGTCGCAATGCTCAGTTTTTCTACCAGAGGNNAAAATTGACGGTGAGCTTCAGGCCGATGCCGCCATTGTCCCCTCTGTGAGTGCAAGCAAAGCTCCGGGATCTGTCATTGAAGGCAAAGCCAACGTACTGATATTCCCAAATCTGGAGACAGGCAATATCTCATACAAACTGATACAGAGACTGGCCGGCGTCAGGGCAATCGGCCCCATACTGCAAGGTATCGACCGTCCCATAAATGACCTTTCACGCGGCTGTTCGATTGATGATATTTACAATATGGTAGCAATCACAGCCAATCAAGCTATAGCTGCAAAAGAACAACTATAATATGAAGATACTGGTATTGAACTGCGGCAGTTCGTCAATCAAATATAAATTGTTTGACATGGACCGCAAAGAGGTGATTGCCCAGGGCGGTATTGAAAAAATCGGAATTCAGGGCTCTTTCCTTAAGCTGACCGGCAAGGACGGGGAAAAAGTGGTTATTGAGAAGGAGATTTCCGAACATTCCCTTGGAGTCAGGTTTATCTTTGAAATACTTACCGACAGCAAGTACGGCGTACTGAAATCTCTAAGTGAAATTGATGCAGTAGGCCATCGAATGGTGCATGGAGGTGAAAAGTTCAACAAGAGCGTAATCCTTAATTCCGATGTGCTTGAGGCATTCATCGCCTGCAAAGATCTGGCGCCTCTGCACAACCCTGCAAACCTTAAAGGCGTCAATGCCGTAAGCGAACTGTTGCCCAATATTCCTCAGGTAGGTGTCTTTGATACGGCATTTCATCAAACCATACCGGACCACGCTTTCTTTTACGCCATTCCATATGAGCTGTATCAAAAATATGGAGTGCGTCGCTACGGATTTCACGGAACATCGCACCGTTTCGTCTCAAATGAGGTCTGTAAATATCTTGGAATCGGGCAAAAAGGCACAAAAATTATAACCTGCCACATTGGAAACGGAGGCTCAATTACAGCCGTTAAAGATGGAGAGAGCGTTGATACTTCCATGGGACTCACTCCGCTTGAAGGACTTATGATGGGCACCCGCAGCGGCGATATTGACGCAGGCGCAGTGACTTTCCTTATGGAGAAGGAGGGATTGGACAGCCTGAATATGTCAAAACTGCTAAACAAACAATCCGGATTGCTGGGTATATCGGGTGTATCATCGGATATGCGCGAAGTGACCGCATCGATCGATGCAGGCAATAAACGTGCAGTTTTGGCCAAGAAAATGTACGCATACCGCATAAAGAAATATATCGGTGCCTTTGCGGCCGCTATGGGCGGAGTCGATGTGATAGTCTTCACGGGCGGCGTAGGCGAGAATCGCCACGAAGTGCGTGAGGCCGTGTGCGAGAACATGGAGTTTTTAGGGATCACACTCGACAAAGAGCAGAATGCCAAGATAATGTTTGGCAAAGAGGGGATTATATCTACCCCCGATTCAAAGGTAAAAGTGGTTGTTTTGCCTACCAATGAGGAGCTGATGATTGCTTTGGATACTTTGGAGCTTATAAAATAAACTTAAACTACGGTCTGCTCCCTCCTTCCAGATAGTTATCCATGGTCAATTTCACGCCATCAAACATAACGTATGTGAATTGACTTATCCAGTCGCCGATTATCAACACCCTGCATGTGCGGGAGAGCATAAGGTCCAGCTCTATATGGCGATGGCCGAATATGAAGTAATTTATGTCGGGATGAGTTTTCAGATACTCTTTGGCATATATTATTTCGGGCTCTTTGTCTTCGCCAAGGTAGTGCTCCACTCCATTAAGTCTGCGTTTATTCATGCTTCTCCTGGCCCATGCCATACCCATGTACATGCTCCAGCGCGTTGGGAGCAGTGAGAAGAGGAACTGACATATACGGCTGCGGAACAACTTCCTCAGCAACCGGAACTTGGGGTCGGGGTCGCCCAGTCCGTCGCCGTGCGCCAGATAGAACTCCTTCCCCATAATCTCGACCGTAAGCGGCTCCTTATGCAGAATCACACCGCACTCACGCTCCAGATAACCATACATCCAGATGTCATGGTTGCCGATAAAGTAATGTATCTCAACTCCATTGTCCGTAAGCTCGGAAAGTTTGCCCAGGAAACGGGTATAACCTTTGGGAACCACATATTTGTATTCATACCAAAAATCAAACATGTCACCCATCATATAAACTGCCTGCGCCTTATCCTTGATATCATCGAGGAAACGCACCAGACGCCGCTCCTGCATGCGTCTGTGATCCAGAGCCCACGACCCTAAATGAGCATCGGAAATGAAGTACACATTTTTCATTCCAAATCCAAATCAAATCCCAACTCCAACTTGGCCTCATCGGACATCATATCCTTGTTCCATTCCGGCTCAAAAACAAGATTGACCGCAGCCGATTTAACAGATTTGAGTCCCCCGATACGCGACCTGACATCCTCCATAAGAAAGTCTGCGAATGAACATCCGGGCGAAGTAAGGGTCATATCGACACTTACGTTGCCATCCTCATCGGCCTCAATACGGTATATGAGACCCAGGTCATATATGTTTACCGGGATCTCAGGGTCAAAAACGGTCTTAAGCGCCTCTACTACCCTGCTTTCAATTTCAAATCTGTCACTCATAACACACTATAGCCTGCCGTTGTCGGCATAACTGTAATAACAGTCCTCAGTAAAAACCAGATGGTCCAACAGAGGTATATTCATTGTCCTGCAGGCATTGCTCAAAGAGTGTGTCAACTCATCGTCCTGACGGCTCGGCTGAGAATTGCCTGACGGATGATTGTGGCACAGGGCAATGGCCGTAGCCCTGCGAATCACCGCTTCACGCAGTATGCACCGTAAGTCAACGGGTGCACTTGACAGACCTCCCATACTTACGCGGGTACTGTCCAAAACTCTTGCGGCCTGGTTTAGAAACAGTACGTGACACTCTTCAACCTGAAGGTCCGCCATAATAGGATAGAAATAGTTATAGACATCCTTCGATGTCCTGACCTGAAGCCTTTCAGCCGGAACTTCTTCCTTGCGGCGCCTGCCCAGCTCGCAGGCGGCAAGAATCGAAATGGCCTTGGCCTCACCTATTCCCTTAAAAGAACATAGCTCCTCGATGCTGAGTTTTCCCAGCTCGGAAAGACTGTTGCGGCAGGAAGCCATCACTTTTTGTGTTAAAGCCACTACCGAATCTTCTGTGTTTCCCGTGCGTATTAGAATCGCCAATAACTCAGCGTTTGTCAGCGCTTTTGCGCCCTTTAGCTTCATCTTTTCGCGGGGGCGATCTTCTGCGGCCCACTCTTTAAGATTCAGCTTTTCCGATCTATTCATCAAATATTTTTATGCTTTCACTCTGCCCTGGTAGGAACCGTCGCGGGTATCCACCTCTATCAGTTCACCCTCTTCGATGAACAGAGGTACGCGAACCTCGCAACCGGTCTCAAGCGTAGCGGGTTTGGTTGCGTTAGTCGCAGTGTCACCCCTAAGGCCCGGTTCGGTATATACAACTTTTAATACTACTTTAATAGGTAAATCGACAAACAAAATCTCACCCGATGTGGCATTGGTCACAACCTCAACCACCTCGCCCTCCTTCATATAGTCAACACCATTTATAAGGTCCTTGATAATTGTCACCTGCTCGAAGTTCTCCTGATTCATGAATACATATCCCATATCATCCTGATAGAGATACTGGTACGGACGACGCTCCACACGGACATCATCCAACTTAAAACCAATCTGGAATGTACGCTCTATAACACGGCCGGTCACAACGTTTTTGAGCTTTGTACGTACAAACGTATTGCCCTTACCGGGTTTTACATGCAGGAAATCAATGCAAAAATAGAGTTGTCCTTCCAAATCGATGCAGGTACCGATTTTAATATCTTGACAAAGAATCATAAAAAAATAATCTGTTTAAATATTGAAAATGATTTAGTCGCAACCGCAAATATAGTGCATCACGGTAAATGGACAAAACTTTATCCAAAAAAAGAGCCGGTGTTTGCTTGTTATAAAAAAAGAAAGTATCTTTGCACTCCATTTGAGGAATAAATAATAAAAAAAACAACATAACGATGAAAAGGACATATCAGCCTTCCAACAGGAAGAGAAAGAACAAACACGGTTTCCGTGAGAGAATGGCCACCGCCAACGGTCGTCGCGTGCTCGCATCACGCCGCGCTAAAGGCCGTAAGAAACTGACCGTATCGGACGAATACTGCGGAACCAAAAAGTAACGTCCTTAATATACGTCTATAGGATCAATTAAATCAGGTCGGACCTCTGTTGTCCGACCTGATTTGTTTCTATACCTATATTATATTNNGTCTTTCCGTAAAGCGGGTTATCACCTATGATATCGTCATCTATCACATGTCGCCCATCGGCTGCCGAAGCCCTTGTCCGACCTGCATAAGGGCTCGGAGGCGGTGGGAAGCTACCGCTTACTATGTGCTCAAGGCAGGCCTTTACATTATTCTCCTCGAGACCGAAATCGTGGTAAAGGTCATCGGGACAGTAATTGTCAGGGACAAATCCCATATAAGGAATATAGGCATCTTCGCTGTTCTTGTTAAAGAAAGCTATCGGAAGGAAGACCAATTTCAAAGAACTGAAATCATCGAATTTATATTTGGCACGATCTTCACTACTGTTCGGATAGTAAAGCACATACATTCCGTTAGGTTTACCATAGGTCGTATCGCCTACAAGATAAAGATCCAGATACGGCTTGAGTCCGTTTATAAGCACCTCACTGGCCGAAGCCGTATATTCGCCGCCTATTACATACAAAGCATCCAGATCCAGAGAACCCTCGTTACGATGTATGGTGTCATTTTTGTTAAGATAGGAAAGTGTTCTATTGTGCACCATTCTGCGATAGATCTTTTTATCAGCCGATTCGGGGGCAAGATAGTCGAACATCAAATCGGTGGCTTCACCGTCGCCGCCGCTGTTGTATCGCAGGTCGAGAATCACCTTTTTTACACCGGCCGATTTAAACTGAGCCATTGCTTCTTTAATGTCATTAAGGAACTTACCCTGCATGAATGACATATACAGGAAATACCCTACCGGCTCGGTAAGTCCGGGATAATCATCGGGTTTAAAAACATCAACCTTAAGACTCGACCTTGTTGACAGAGTGTTGACCGGTGAGGCCCTGAACGTATGGGACCGGCCTTGCAAATCCTCAAATGTAAATAACTGGTCAGTCTTTAAAAGAGCCTGCTCAAACCTGTTCGCTAAAATATACTCCACCACCGAGACGGAATCCAAATGTGTTAACACCCACCCTCTGGACACACCGAACTTTTCAAGAGGTGAGCCCGGGTAAATATATCTTACCCTAATATCATAGTCATTATAGTATTCAATAGCCTGCCCTAATGAGATACCAAGCGTACCGGTCATCTCGCCGGATTCAATGGAGCGGTACTCATCACCTGTCAAAATCCAGCTCCATCGGTCATCATCGTACAGAGTCGCATCGAAATATTCGAATATTGTCAAATAAGAGTTATAGTTCAATTTGCTTACCCGTTGCTTTACATCATCATACCAAAAGTATATCGGAAAATAGTCTTCATAATACCTTTTCATATAGTAACGATTGGCCGAAACCACATCGGCCATATCTATCTCATTCCCTTCACTGTCCAGCAGATTAAATTCTTCCTTCTCAATATCGACACATGAAACAAGAAGAGACATGACAACCAATAAGAGTGCCAATAGTTGTGTAATTATAGTCTTACGCTTCATTTTTTCCATTAATTAAGGCTGTCAAAGATAGTTATTTCCTCTCAACTGTCTTTTGTTTTTGCGTCTTTTTTACAATACATACGATATTTATCAGATAAACTAAAATTAACAATAAATTGAAAATTATAC
>DDLZ01000089.1:24617-42383 GCA_002340405.1 Bacteroidales bacterium UBA2559 | reverse complement strand
GAATAATTCCTCGATAATTATGCACCAGATGTTTTGTTTTTACGGGAGATTATAAAGTAGGACATAAATTTTTTATTAACATATTGTCAAACAAAAAAACTTTATCTATGAGAAAATTTCTCTTAATGATGACTGCTTTTTTGAGCGCAGGTTTTGCCCTATCTCAGAATGTGCAAGTTACAGGTATTGTAACGGCAGCTGACGACGGTAGTCCGATGCCGGCTGTAGCAATAGCTGTCGAGGGAACCACTGTCGGAACCATATCCGACTCAGATGGTGCGTATTCAATATCTGCTCCAACTAACGGTTCTCTGGTTTTCTCGTTTATGGGTTATGAAACCAAAACTGTGCCTGTAAGCGGAAGACGAGTAATAAATGTTACATTGGACCCCGGTTCAATTGAGGTTGACGAGGTACTTATAACAGCAGTAGGCATCCAGCGCACTGAGCGTTCACTCGGTTATACCGTAACCAAAGTTGATGCCGATGAGGCAGTAATGAAGGCTGAGCCGGATATGCTGCGTGCTCTGGACGGCAAAATAGCCGGTGTGCAGATAAGTGCACCGAGCGGTGATGCCGGCAGCGCCACACGTATCACAATCCGCGGAAACTCATCTTTCAGCGGAAACAACCAACCATTATATGTTGTGGACGGTATTCCCTACAGCAATGCCGGAACAGGCGCGTCCGGACGCGCTTCGGGTAACAGCGGTGCATTCGGCTCAGGTATCTCTACGCTTGACCCCAATGACATTGAGTCTATGAGCGTTCTTAAAGGCGCCGCAGCAGCTGTACTCTACGGCTCACGTGCCGCTAACGGTGTTATTCTCATCACCACAAAGTCCGGTTCAAAGAAGACCGGTGCCAAGAAGGGTTTCAACGTAAGCGTCAACTCTTCATACGCAATTGAAACAATAGCTTCACTGCCCGAATACCAGAACAAATATGGCCAGGGTTCCGATTTCAATATCGGCAGCGCCAACGGTTCATGGGGTGCAGCCTTTGAGGAAGGAATGACCATTCCTATGTACACAGATATTGCAAAAGAGTATCCCGATCTGGCGAAGGAGCTTTACCCTGACCTTGAAGGAAAGATCCCGTACAAGGCATATCCTAACAACGTAAAGGACCTGTTCCAGAAAGGACACGTATTTGATCTGTCGGCTAATGTCCAAAAGGTTACCGATGAGGGGAACTTCAACATGACCATTTCCCGCACCGATCAGGACAGCTATATTCCCGGTTCGGAATTTGACCGCTACTCATTCTCAGTGGGCGGTAACCAGCAGTTCGGGAAGAAGTTCCGTGCAGGCGGTAATCTGGCCTATTCTTACACAGACCAGCTCTCGCCTATGTATGGAAACAACCAGTCAACGGCCGATAACGGCGGTATGAACTCCCTTGCCCGCGCCTTCATTATGCCGCGAAGCTGGGATATTCAGAATTTCCCATATCAGAAGAAAGATGGCAGCAACCTGCTATTCCAGCTCTCTTCACAGGCCAACAACCCCTACTGGGCATGGGAGAATGACAAATTCGAGACCATCCAGAAGCGTATTGTTGCCAACGCCAACTTGGGATATGATTTCACAGACTGGCTCTCTTTGGATTACACTGTTGGTGTGAACGAGTACATGTTCTCACGTAAGAGCATTGTAAATCTGGGTTCACGCGGTTATGCAGGAAAGGGTTATCTGAGTAAGACCGAATCAAGTAATCAGGCGATAGAGTCCACTCTGCTTTTAACCTTCAAGGAGAGATTCCAGGATTTTGGAGTAAGGGCTACACTTGGACATAACTTCAACCAGGATACCTACGAAGCTATGGGTGCTTCAGGTAAAGACATTATCAATCCCAAGATTTTTGATCTTGCCAACACCAAGGGTCAGACTGCAAGTGAATCCTATTCAAGAACCCGCAAATGGGGTCTGTTCGCAGATATACTTCTGGATTATAAGGAGTGGGCATTCCTCAACATCTCAGGACGTAACGATGTCTCCTCCACACNNCACACTTCCTATCGAAAACAACAGTTTCTTCTATCCTGCTCTGTCAGGGTCGGTAGTATTTACCGATGCCCTGGGCCTTGATAGCAGTATCTTTAATTTCGGTAAGGTCCGTGCCGGTTGGGCCAAAGTCGGTAATGATGCCGGTCCATACTACTACAACGGTACATTCATAGTCGGTTCTCCCTACATGGGACAAGGCATGATGGAGCTTCCGACCGTACTCTACGATCCTGAGCTTGAGCCGGAATTCACAACCGAGTTTGAGGCCGGTGTCGATTTTAAGTTCTTTGAAAGCCGTATAGGTCTGGATTTCACATATTACAATCGTATTTCCGAGAACCAGATCGGCGCCAAAACATCGGCTCCCTCGACAGGTTACAGCTCATTCGTAACAAACTTCGGTTCTATAAGCAATAAGGGCTTCGAACTTGGTCTTGATCTCTATCCTATAGTTACCAATGACTTCACCTGGAGCATGTATCTGGTATATACCAAGAACAAGTCAGAGATTACCGAACTTGCCGACGGTGTTGACGAAATCGTTATTGGCGGTGACTTCAGCGCTCCTCAGGCCGTTCTGATCAAAGGGCAGCCCTATGGAGTTCTCAAAGGCGAGAAACTGGCACGCACGAAGGATGGCATTCCGCTTGTTGACCCCTCAACAGGTATGTACATCAATGACAAGGAGATGGGTATAATCGGTGATCCCAATCCGGAATTCAAGACCGCTCTTACAAACACTCTCAAATATAAGGACCTTGCACTGAGCTTTATGTTTGATTATCAGAAAGGCGGCTGCGTTTACAGCTCATACCTGACCGACCTGCTGGGACGCGGTGTCACAAAGGATACCGAGAACCGTCTCGGAACCCGTGTGATCAAGGGCGTTTACGGCGATGCCAATACTCTTGAACCAATACTTGATGCCGATGATAACTATATCTGGAACACTACGGTCATTGCTGAAGCCGACCTGTGGTTCTCAGACGGCACCTATTCAACATTCGCTATTAACTCTTGCGATGAGGTAGCTACCTACGATGCAACCGTATGGCGTTTGAGAGAGGTTACACTGGCTTATAACCTTCCTAAGAAATTCGCAAACAAGTTGAGACTTTCCAACGCCGAGATTTCTGTCGTAGGCCGTAACCTTTGGTACTTTGCCCCGAATGTTCCCAAGTATACCAACTATGATCCTGTTGTGAACACATTTGGTAACACCAACGTTCAGGGTATTGACTATACCGGAGCACCTTCAACCAGAAGATTTGCTTTCAATCTGAGTTTAACTTTCTAATAGACGGCTAATTATGAAAAATAAAATATTATATTTGTTTGGTACCGGAATCATAGCTCTTGCACTTACAAGCTGTGACCTGGACATTAATAAGGATCCGTATGCGGTGACCGACCTTGACATGGCTCAGTTGCTTACAGCCACAGAGTATGAGGTGGCAGCAACCTTCTCCGAGGGTTACTACATAAACACTCATCTGGCGTCATACGTACAGCACACTACCAGCCGCGAGGTGGACAACTATTCACTCATTCCCGGTTATTCTACGCTCGGCAACACCTGGAATCAGGCATACAGATACGCTATCAAGAACTGCGATGAAATCATCAAACTTAGCGATGAGGCAGATGATGCCATTTATGCCGGTATAGGTCGTGTACTTAGAGTGTACACCTATATGAATATGGTTGACCTTTGGGGTGATATTCCCTATTCCGAAGCAAATGTTGCAGGCATAGAGACTCCCAAAGCTGACGACAGCAAAGATATTTACAATGACTTGCTCGTTGTCATAAACAAGGCCATCGCCAACTTCAAAGACGGTGAAGCTGAAAATCCTTTTGCTATCGGCGCCAACGACCTGTTCTACCAGGGCGACGAAGCCAAATGGCTCAAGGCTGCAAATACGCTCAAGCTCAAGCTGTTGGTCCAGTCACGTAAGGCCAAGGCCGACATAACCAACTGGCAGAATGAGCTGAATGCACTTTTGGCAGAGAACAACTTTATCGGTAACGGCGAAGACCTTCAGTTCCCCCACTCAGCAACCAAGACCCCTTCGGACGAACGGAAATTCGGTTTTGTAGATGAATATGAGGGCGGTCAAAAGAGCGTTTGGATTAACCCCTGGTTCTATGAGGTTCTAAACGGCAAGACCTACAACTTCAAGCAGAATCCCCTGGTCGGCATAGTAGATCCCAGGATTCCCTATTACTACTATAATCAGGCAACTGCAGCAGGTGACGCAACAAATGTCACCGATTACCGTGACGGAGCATTTATCTCCATCTTTATGGGCAGCAACTCAGGTCAAACCTCCAACTCACAGGAAAATTCCATGACCTGTATAGGCATATACCCTGTAGGCGGCAAATTTGATACCGGTACGGGAGGCGTTATCGCCGGCTCGGGCAATGGTATTGCTCCTGACAGAATGCTTCAGGCATACTCGGTTCCCTTCATGAAGGCCGAGCTTGTGCTTACCGAAGGCATTGCAGGCGATGCCAAGCAACTTCTTGAAGATGGTATCAAGGCCTCAATCTATCATGTCAATGCCGTAGCAAAAGCATCGGACCCGACGGTTCCTGCAATTGGCGATGCCGCCATTAACAGCCTTCTCTTGGGTGTACTGTCTGCTTATGATGCAGCTGCAACCAACGCAAAGAAGCTTGAAATTGTCATGACCGAAAAGTGGATTGCCAACTTCTTCAATTCCGTGGAAGCTTACAGTGATATCCGCCGTACCGGTTATCCTGTCCTGTTCAATGGAGCCGATAGGAAAATATACACTCCCTATGACCAGACTAAGGAGGCAAATGCTCTGGCTGAGCCACTGGAATATGCCAGTTCCGCTATTTTGAAGTATCCCAGGATCATGTGGTATCCGGAGTCTGAGACACAGCTCAACAATGCGAATATCAACAACAAGGGACGTGTTGTAAGTGATTACACAAACGTATTTTGGGATGTACAGTAATTAACCTTAATTGATTGCAACATTATGAAAAAAACAAAAATATTACTGGCTTTGGTTATTCCTGCCCTGCTTATAAGTTGCAGCAAGGATCCCGAACTGCCTTACGATCTTGACGGCACATTACATACATTTGCCGTTTCGGTAACAAAATCCACTAAGTACGATCTCCTGCTCGATGCAGGATCTACCGGTGGCGATTACTATGTAAAGCTGGAAGTACCCCAGAATATGGGTGATTATTCCTCATATTTTAAAGAGGCGCAACTGCTGTGCGTATATACACCTGACTCGGGCGCTATTAAGTCAGCCATAGCCGTCGAAGGCATTACGACCTTACCGGCTGAAGTCAAAATCGATATGCCGGCCCTTTGTAATAAACTCGGTATTACTGCACCTGAGATTGGTGACAAAATGCAGTTTACAGTAAACATCATACATAAGGATGGTACTTTAGTTCCCGGCTGGACACCGACTATGGGATTCAATTATCGCGGACCCTCATTCTTCAAGATGGCAGACGGCTCCAAGTTTAACTACTCAGCTACATTCAGTGCCGCGGCTCCAATCAATGAAGCACACTTTGCCGGTGGAAACACCATTAAATGTACAGAGAGTGTAGGTGCCGGACCTTATGAGGCCTCCTATGGCGCCGACATTACACGTATGGCTTCATCTGAAATCCCTGCCGAAATATACGGTACCGACTTTACTGCCAATGACATCATCGGACTGATAATCTCATTCGACTGGTATGGCTGGGGCTATCAAGAGAAGATGAAGATGTATATTAATAAGAAGGATTACTCAGTAATCATACCCGACCAGGTAGTCGGACAAACTGACGAGAACTTCTATTATTATTCCATATATCCGTATATAGGAGATTTCTATTTCAGCAATGCCAATGCAGAACTGAATACTCAAACCAGTATAGTTTCAGTTACTATGAACGCTGCCTGGAGGATTGCAATAGGATCGCTTAGTTTCGGTTCGGATAATTATGAATTTGACTTTGGAACAGTACTTTAACTGTTTTACTGTTGAATAATCGCTGAGGGCTGGACGCAGGTTCAGCCCTCATTGTTTTTTGACGATGGAAGCGAAGCTCCGGATGCAATCTGCGGATTCTATTTTTTGGCGGATTGAAGATGGGTTTTAGTCGGTAAATGACTAACTTTGTATTTTGCAACAAACATAAACTGTATAATGGCTGAACCCAAACCTAACAAAAAGGGATATAACCTGCTCAGGCTGCTGATTCATCTGGCACTGATGTTCATCATACTGATTGTCATTCTTTTGTTTGTCTTCAGATGGATGAAAACCTATACCCGTTACGGACAGTATATTATAGTACCTTCCGTAACCGGCATGATACAGGAAGATGCCATGTCGGCACTGGAAGCCGGAAACCTGAAATCGGAAGTGGCCGACTTCAATTTTGACAGGACAATGGAGCCCGGAGCCGTCATAAAGCAGCAGCCTAAGGCCGGAGCGCACGTAAAGGAGGGAAGGACTGTTTACCTTACAGTCAATTCGGGCAAAGAGCCGTTGCGGGCGGTTCCCGATGTGGCAGACAACAGCTCGCTGAGGGCTGCCGAATCCATACTGCGCACTGAAGGCTTCCGACTTACCGAGCCTGTCAGGGTTGACGGCGACCTGGACTGGGTATATGAGATCCGATACGGCAATTCGGTCGTAAAGGAGGGGACCGAACTGCCTCAAGGGGCTTTACTGACAATCGTAGTGGGTAACGGCAATCCGGTTGTGGAGATTGAGGAGGTCGATTCCACAATAATAATCGAATACGATTTCTTTGATAACGGTCTATGATTGACCTTGAGGATGAGATAGAAGATTCACTTGACGATCTGGAACCTGCTCCCGATGCGGCAGAGCTGTTTGAACACTTTCGCTTCGTAGTTGACAAGGGACAGTCGCCGCAACGGATTGACAAGTATATTTTTGACCGTGTGGAACATGCTTCGCGCAACCGCATCCAGAAGGCTGCCGATGCCGGAATGGTTATGGTTAACGACAGGCCGGTCAAAAGTAACTATAAAGTAAAGCCGCTGGACGTTATTGCCATCATGATGGACCGTCCGCGCTACAGCAGTGAGATTGAACCCGAGGAGATACCTCTGGATATAGTATATGAAGATGACTGCCTTATTGTGATCAACAAACCGGCCGGACTTGTAGTCCACCCGGGGTGCGGCAACTTCCATGGCACACTGGTCAATGCAATAGCTTGGCACCTTAGAGATAATCCCGACTATGACCCCAACAGCCCGCAGGTAGGACTTATTCACCGCATAGACAAGGATACATCGGGACTGCTTGTGGCGGCCAAGTCGCCCGATGCCAAGACCGGCCTTGGCATGCAGTTCTTTAACAGGACTACAAAACGGACATATCAGGCACTTGTCTGGGGTGTTCCCGATCCGGCAGAGGGCAGTGTGGAGAGCCGGATAACACGCAATCCCAAAGACCGCCTGCAGATGACCGTATCATTTGATCCGGAGGTGGGCAAACATGCGGTGACACACTATACGGTACTGGAGAGATTCGGTTACACATCGGTTGTGGAATGCCGGCTGGAGACCGGCCGCACCCACCAGATAAGGGTGCACATGAAACATCTGGGACACCCGCTTTTCAACGATGAGCGTTACGGCGGCAACCGGATACTCAAAGGAACTACCTATAGTCGTTATACACAGTTCGTTCAGAACTGCTTTGAGGTCTGTCCGCGTCAGGCGCTGCATGCCAAGACACTGGGTTTCCTGCATCCGCTTACCGGAGAGGAGATGTTCTTCGATTCGGAACTCCCATCCGATATGTCCACCCTATTTGACAGGTGGCGTGAATATGTAAAATCAAGAGACTACGATAAATAGAGATGAAACGCATAATTGCAATAGTAGCCGGAGGAGATTCGAAAGAGAATCACGTGTCGCTCCGCAGTGCGGCGACAATCCTTAAACATATGGACAGGGATAGGTATGAGCCATATCTGGTTGAGATAGAGGGGAAGCGATGGGAGGCTCATCTGCCCGAAGGAGTCAGGGAACCGATTGACCGTAACGACTTCAGCTTTACCCACAACGGGGAAAAGAGGGTGTTTGACTACGCATATATAACAATACATGGCACACCGGGCGAAAACGGCATACTGGAAGGTTACCTCAGACTTATGCGCATCCCCTTTTCCACCTGCGATGTGCTGCCTTCGGCTCTTACCTTCAATAAGTTCATGCTTAACAAAATCCTAAAGAGCTGCAAAATAGACGTAGCGGAATCCATGCGCATACGCAAGGGTGATGCGGTTGACCCCGACGAGGTTATACGCAAGGTAGGAATGCCCTGCTTTATCAAACCGACCGATGGCGGTTCAAGCTTCGGCACCACCAAGGTCAGGACCCGTGAACAGATAATACCTGCAATGGAGGAGGCTTTCAAAGAGAATTTCGAAATTATGGTTGAATCCTTCATGAAGGGTATCGAGGTGACGAACGGATATTACAGAACCCGTAAGCGCGAGGTGCGCCTGCCCGTGACCGAAGTGGTATCCAAGACCGAATTCTTTGATTATGAAGCCAAATACAACGGCATGGTTGAGGAGATTACTCCGGCCCGCATATCCGATGAACTGAGAGACCGCATACAGGATATCACGGCATTCATCTATGATTTTTTGGGATGTCACGGCGTAATACGCAATGACTATATCATCACCGAAGGTAACAAAATAAACCTGCTGGAGGTGAACACCACCCCCGGCATGACCGATACGAGTTTCATTCCCCAGCAGATAAGGGCAGCCGGAATGAGCCTTACCGAAATGCTTACCGAGATTATTGAAGACAGTTTTTAAAATAGCTATGAAGATTCCCGAACGGTTTGATAATATGCGTTCACTTGAGGACAGCGAGGTACGCGAAGCTGTTCTTACCCTTCTGCGCGATCCTGAGTTCAAGGAAGTTATCAGAAAGTTGGTGAAGGGTGTGCCCATTTGGGTGCATAAACTCTATACACGCCGCTTCAAGACTGTGAGCAGCTTCCAGATGGGTGTGATACGACCGTTTCTGAATAAGATCATAGCAGATAACAGTACCGGTTTCACCAACGACTTCTCGGCTCTGCCGGCAGGTCGGGAGAATTTCATATTTCTTTCAAATCACAGGGACATTGTCCTTGACCCGGCGCTGCTCTCCTATATCCTTCTTAAGAGCGGCAAAAAATCGGTCGAAATAGGCATAGGCAACAACCTGCTTTTCCGCCCCTGGGTTGAGACGCTGGTGAGGCTGAACCGCAGCTTCATAGTAAACCGTTCGGCCACGGTATCGGAGCTGCTGGAATCATCGAAGACCCTTTCCGAATATATACGCTTTGTCATTCAAGAAAAAAAGAGTCCGGTATGGTTGGCGCAGCGTGAAGGCCGCGCCAAGGATTCCGATGACCGCACCCAGACAAGTGTGCTTAAGATGCTTGCCATGTCAGGCAATGAGGGATCGCTCAAGAAACGGCTTCAGTCTCTCCATATCACACCTCTTACCATAAGCTATGAGTATGACCCGTGTGACTGGCTGAAAGCCGCCGAATTTCAACAAAAAAGGGACAATCCCGATTTCGTGAAGAGCGACCGGGATGATTTTATAAATATCAAGACCGGACTGTCAGGCTATAAAGGGCACATACACTACCATGCAGCGGCTCCAATTGATGACGAGATTGATGCTCTTGACGAATCCGTACCCCGCAATCAATTCCTCAAACAGGTAGGCGATATCATTGATAACCACATTTTTAAAGGATATCGTATCTATCCCTGCAACCGTATTGCACTGGATATGCTGCGCGGCGATCAGTCACAGGCCGGACTCTACAGCGATGCAGAAAAGAGGGCTTTTGAGGAGTATCTGGCCGGGCAGCTTGCCAAAATTGAGATTGCCAATCCCGACCTTGATTATCTGCGTGAAAAGATTCTCGTTATGTACGCAAACCCGCTTATTAACCAACTTAACTCTATCTGATTATGAAAAAAAGAACTCTGCTGATGACTCTATGCGCTCTCCTGACATTCTCTTCCTGTATTTTTGACTGGGAAGAAGAGGAGGTTGAACCCAAAACCGTCGGATTCGTCACCTGTTATACCGATACCGCCGGACATGTTGAGGTTATCCAGGATGATATGGGGAACCGCTATCTTGTCGAAGAGAATGATCAGAAGCTGTTTCCCGACACCTCCTACAGAATGATCTGCTCATACACCATAAGTGAGAAAAAGACCGTTAAGATATTACAGATGATGCAGGTGGGCAGCGGAATTGTGTCAGGGAAGATGATATTCAATGCCGCAGAGGAGAGGGAGTTCGGACAGAGCGGTATAAAAGACGACCCCGTCTTCGTTACAATGGCATATCCGGGCAGCGGATACCTGAATATAACGCTCGGAATAAAAGTGGCCACCAGCAAGTCTGTCCACGATGTTCAGGTGGTGCGTCTGAATGACCCGCAGAAGCTTACATTTACCGTTTACCACGATGCCGCAGGAGAGCTTGACGGTTACACAAAAACTCTCTATCTGTCAGTTCCCCTGACCGGTTATAATCCGAACAAAGGCGATACGATACGCCTTACCTGCCGTGGTTATGATAAGGATTACGACCTGAAAATGGTTTACTGATTTCTCTTATTCAAGCCCTTCAAGAATCTTCTTTATGACTACCGTCGCCGAAATCTCACGGTTGGCGGCTTCGGGTATTACAAGTGAGCGCGGTCCCTCAATGACCTCGTCGGTAACAATCATGTTGCGACGGACGGGCAGGCAATGCATGAAAAACGCGTTGTCGGTAACATCCATCTGACGTCTGCTCACGGTCCAACTGCGCTCCATGCTCAGCACCTGACCATAATGTTCAAGCGAGGCCGCCGACCAGTTCTTGGCATAAACGAAATGCGCGCCCTGCATGGCTTTCATCTGGTCATACTCTATTCTTGCGCCTGCAGTAAATTTCTCATCCAGCTCATAACCTCTGGGATGCGTGATCACCACCTCGTAACCGACAGCGACCATCCACTGAACGAAAGAATTGGGAACGGCCTGCGGCAGAGCTTTCGGATGGGGAGCCCAGGTCAGAACCACCTTCGGACGTTCTACGCTCTTGTTTTCCTCGATTGTTATCCAGTCGGCAAAGCTCTGGAGCGGATGTCCTGTGGCAGCCTCCATCGAAAATACGGGACGGCCGGAATATTGGATGAACTGGTTTAGTATCTTCTCCTGATAATCATCTTCGCGGTTCTCCAATTGGGCAAAAGAGCGGATCCCAATGATGTCGCAATAACAGCCCATTACGGGGATAGCCTCCAGCAGATGCTCGGACTTGTCACCATCCATGACCACGCCCCGTTCGGTCTCAAGCTTCCATGCTCCCTGGTTTATGTCAAGCACAATCACGTTCATGCCCAGATTCATAGCAGCCTTCTGTGTGCTGAGACGTGTTCTAAGACTTGAATTGAAGAACACCATAAGGAGCGTCTTATTCCGTCCCAGCTCTACATATTTGAACCTCTCTTTTTTTATCTCCAGGGCCTCCTGCAAAGCCTGATGCAGGTTACCTAAATCTTTAACTTCGGTAAAATGTCTCATTTGGATTCTCCTTTTTTCAATTTCTGATCTGCCCATCTCCGTTGATGAGCCATTTGTATGTGGTAAGTTCTTCAAGCGCCATCGGACCGCGGGCATGCAATTTCTGCGTACTGATACCGATTTCGGCACCCAGACCGAACTGAGCGCCGTCGGTGAATGCCGTTGAAACATTGACATAGACACAGGCGGCATCGACGGATTGCTGGAACAGGCGGCCGTTTTTCTCATCTTCGGTCACTATGCACTCGCTATGGTGTGAGGTGTAACGGCGGATGTGCCTTACAGCCTCATCGAAAGAGGCTGCGGTCTTTATTGACATGCGGTAAGAGAGAAACTCCTTGCCGAAACTCTCCCGGTTGGAATGTTCCAGAAGTCCGGAAGGATAGCTGCCGGAAAGCGCGGCATAGGATTGCCCGTCGGCTTCAATCACCACATTCTTTTCGGCCAGCCTTTCGCACAATCGGGGCAGGTCGCCCAGACGGTCGGCGCTTATTACAAGTGTGTCGAGTGCGTTACACACACTTACACGGCGGGTCTTGGAATTAAATATGATATCGGCTCCTTTCTTCAGGTCGCCCGATGAATCAAAATAGGTATGACAGACCCCTGCCCCAGTCTCTATGACCGGCACCAGAGCCTGTTCGCGTACCGATTTTATGAGACGGGCGCTTCCGCGCGGGATAAGCAGGTCCACCTTTCCGACTGCCCGCATCAGCTCAACCGCCGCTTCCCGGCTGGAGGGCAGGAGCAACACCACATCGGGATTGACACCCTGTTCTTTGAGAACGCGCCGTATAAGCTCCACTATTGCACGGTTGGAATCTTCAGCGTCGCTGCCTCCTTTCAGAGCACAGGCATTACGTGATTTCAGACAGAGTGAGAAGACATCGAAGCTGACGTTCGGACGGGCCTCGTAAATAACCCCAATCACGCCGAACGGAACCCTGACACGTACAATCTTCATCCCGTTGGGACGGACACGGCTATCTATGACCTCTCCTACCGGACAGGGCAGTTCGGCCACTTTGCGCATATCCTGCGCAATGTCTGCCAGCCGTTCGGGAGTCAGCATAAGGCGGTCATAAACAGGGTTATCCTTGTCCATGCGGGACAGGTCAACAGCGTTTGCCTTAAGCAGAGCCTCTTTTTCCGTTACGATGGCCTCGGCAACAGCATTCAAAGCAGCGTTGATCTGCTTCTCTTCGAGCAGATTAAGGGTATATGAGGCTTCCTGAAGCCTCTCAAGCATATTTTCAATCATATCGGTTTTTTTGACGGGTGAAAACGGGTACACAGGGCATTGTCGGGATCTGTCAAGACCTCAATGAGTATATCCTGACGGCGCCCGTTGGCTATGCGTACCTCTATTCCATCTTTAGCCACACCCATGGCGGTATTCATTTTGGTCATCATCCCCCCGCGTCCGAAACTTGACTTGGATGCGCCCACACAGCCCGAATAGTCGTCATCGAGCCAGATGTCACGGATAAGTTCCGAACCCGATTCATCGGGACTGCCGGTGAAGACGCCGTCAACATTGGTCAAAATGACAAGCAGTTCGACCTTCATCATACGGGAGACAAGGGCCGAAAGCTCATCGTTGTCTGTGAACATAAGCTCTTCAATTGACACCACATCGTTTTCATTGATCACGGGAACGACCCTGTTATCCAGCATGGCCTTGACACAGCGCTTCTGGTTTGCAAGCAGAGTCTTGTTTACGAAGTTTTCCCTCGTGGTCAGGATCTGGCCTACCGTTATTCCGAACTCCTGAAAAAGGTTGTAATAGTGTTCGATGAGCTTAGCCTGACCTACAGCCGCAAAAAGCTGACGTCCGGTGACGCTCTCATCTTTTAGTTCGGGGAGTGCTCCGCGGCCGGAAGCCACCGCACCCGATGATATAAGGAGTACCTCAACGCCTCTATGATGCAAATCGGCAATCTGGTCAACCAACGCAGCCATGCGTGAGATGTCCANNCGGGCAGCTTCATTTGTCTTCAAGAATCTGTTTGGCAAGCTGTTCATCCTGCTGATTGACCATAACGCAAATAGGTCCTGTCGTAGCGGTATAGGTTGAAAAAATGGCACTCATGGAATGATTCATGATCATGGCCAAAATTCCCTCCGATTCGAGACGGGCCTTAACCACCTCGGCTTCAAAGGCATCGCCCTTAAAGACACATACCAAATCCTGTTTTTTCATAATTTTCTGTAGGGATTATAGGTTGACGGCTACAAAGTTAATGATTTTTATCTACCTTCGTCGTTGAAATGATAAGCAAACGCCTATTTGCATTCTCTTTGATGGTTTTAATATCCATCCCGCTCCTTGCGCTGACACTCCTGCCCGATCCGCAAACATCGGACACCATACGTTTTGACGACGGGTCATGGTACTGCGGAGAGGTGGCCGATTCTCTGTTCAACGGCCGGGGCAAGATGGTCTATGCCGACAGCACGGTCTATGAAGGCGAATGGAAGGAGGGGCTGTGGGACGGCAAAGGCAAGATCATCTACCCAGACGGCGACAGCTACGAAGGAGATTTTCGCGAACATAACTTCAACGGCAACGGAACATATATTTACTCAGACGGACGCAGATATGACGGAGAGTGGGAGAACGGAGCTTTCAGCGGGATAGGCACCTTCGATTACGGCAATGGAGACACATTTACCGGACAGTGGAAAAATGATCTCAGAGAGGGCTTCGGACTGTATTACGATGCTTCGTCGCAGACTTACCGGCAAGAATTTTATCATGAAGACAGACGGATTTTCACTTTAGAAGATACTGCTTCAGGTAACACTGTTTCCGATAATACCGCTGCCGGCAACACTGCTTCCCGGAATGAGAAAAAGGAACCTGAATTCAAATATAACATCAATCAGGATAATATAAAAGTGGGATTATCGTACGGCATGGGGCAGTTTCTCGCGTTTCAGGCCGATTTCAATTTCAACCCCTACCTGTTTGCCGGATTCTCCGTAGGGATCAACACAAATTCATACGGCGTAGGCAAGCAATCGTTTATTTACAATGACGACACGGGAGAGAAGATAATCCTTGTGGAATGGGACAGTTATCCTGACGAGATATTGACCGAACACACCTACCCCGGTTTTAATCTTTTGGGGGAATTCGGAACAAGTTTAGGCAACATAAGCTTTGGAGGCTCGGCCGGATTGTCGTTGATGAAAACTTACCGATTCTGCCGAAGCCGGGCCGAAAATGAGAGCTATTTTAGCGAGGGTACACTCTACTACAGGAAGAGAATTACCGGAGTGGAGTTCAGTTATCGTCTTTACACGGATATTCAGTTGAAAAACTTTGAAAGCTTCCTGTTTATGAACCATAACGGCGTTTTCCTGCGTCTCGGTTACGGAAATCATGAAAAAGTGTTCGTCGGTTTCGGGATCAACATCTAAAGTTCTCTTTCTGACTTTCAATCCTTTATAAAAAAAGTTCGTTATCTTTGTCTCTATGTCACGGATAACGTTTCTGATAATCATAACTCTTTTAATTCCGGCAGCTGCATTGTCGCAGCAACCGAACAAGGATGCGGCCTATCCCGACACCCTCGTTTTTGACGATGGCACATTCTATATGGGAGAAATCTCGGATTCGCTTTTCAACGGTCAGGGGAAATGCATCTATCCCGATGGGGTCATTTATGAAGGCTCCTGGAAAGACGGACTGTGGGATGGTTACGGGAAGGTTGTTTACCCTGACGGAGATATCTATACCGGAAACTTCGTAAAACACAAAAAAGAGGGTAAGGGAACATATTTCTACAACAGCGGCGCCAAGTATGAGGGCGAATGGAAAAACGATATGTTCAACGGCGAAGGACGGCTGGTGTTCGAAGACGGCGGCATCTATGAGGGCGAATGGAAAAATGACAGGAAGCACGGATTGGGAAGACTGACTGAGCATGATGGAAAAAAACATATCGGCTATTTCTTTGAAGATGAGTTCCTTGGATTTCCCTCCGACACCTACATTTTGGATAACGTCGAACTGACTGACGACCTGAGGGAATGGGGTTTCAGGAACGTGTCGGTATCGACCGACCCCATAGCTTCGATAGGATTGACATACGGAACAGGCAATATTGCCACAGTGGGATTGTGTCTGGACTATTCCAATCAAATCTTCTTCGGTTTTTCGATAGGTTTAAATATTGACAGGCCCATCAAAGGTATTAATTTTAATCCTCCGCCTTATAACGCCTATGCAAACGATAAGTTTGCCGAAGGCAGCTTCATATCAACTCTGTTCGAATGTGATATGGGAATAATGTTAGAACCTCTCTCTATCGGGGTATCGGGCGGAATAGGATTGTCCAACCGTTATAACAAATGTCAGGCTAACGCCACCCCCGAATTGTACGAAGGCAAAGGCCTGAAAGCCGGTGACTCATACTACAATGTACAGAGTGACGATGTCAAATTCGTATATCGGGGATACCTGAAACGCGTAATAACCGTAAAAGGAAAACCCAGGGCAAAAGTATGCCTGGGGTACGGATATCCTGACGGTCTGTTTGTAGGACTGGGATTTTACTGCAAAAACTGAAGCATCAAATCAAATTAGGCGACCATTTGACACACCTGAGCGGGCTGACGCATCAGGGCGGGCTGACACATCCGGTCAGATGACGCATCAGACCAGACGGCGTATCAGGTCCTCCCTGTCACCGCAGAGATAATCTATTAAGGGAATCTCTATCATGGTATAACAGCCCGGTTTCTGGCGCATCGATGCCCTTGCAGCCGATACCAGAAGCTGAGCGGTAAGAGCAGGATTATTAATCTTCATTCCGAACTCGAACAGCTGGTTCTGAGTCTTTCCCGACACGCCCTTTCGGGTTATCTTCACGCCGTGTCCCATATCCTTCAGGCTCTCAACCGAACTGACCTGCACCACATGCGTCTCATCATTGACAAAATAGGGATCGGACTTGATTGCAGCAGCTATCTCTTCAAATTTATATCCGTCAATAATCTCAACATATACCATACGGCGATGGATGCCCGTACCTAAGGGAATGGTAATGGAAAGAGCCTCCTTCACACCCGGAACGGCTTTTGCCGCAACGGTATGTCCCATTGACATTCCGGGACCAAAATCGGTATAGGTTGTTCCCCTGGGAGCCATGGCCTGCATAAGGGCGCGAACTATTGAATCCGATCCGGGATCCCATCCGGCCGATATCACAGCGACCCTTCCCGCCTCTACTGCAACCTTCATGATACGTTTGCGGGTTTCGGGAATAAGGTCATGTATGTCAAAGCTGTCAACCGTATTTATACCCATGGAAAGTATTTGGACGGCATACTCCTCAGTCTTCAGACTGGGTACTGTCAGAATAGCCGCATCGGGCTTGGGAAGTTGTGAAATATTCTTTACAATCTTATACTCCTTCAACTCCTTGGGACAATCGGCGTCGCCGTTGCGCCGCACTATGCCGGCAACCTCAAAATCAGGCGCCGTCTGAATTGCTTCAAGCACATGCCTGCCAATGTTCCCATAGCCTACAATGGCTGCTTTGATCTTTTCCATAAGTCTGTCTTTATCTGGTTTTCAGGCGCTAAATTACTAAAAAGGCGTTGAATACGCGTACGCGCGTGCAATAATAGGGCAAAAAAAACGTTATTTGTTTTACCGGATACCGGATACAATGTAATCATGATAGAATATATACAAGGCAAAAAGGTCGAACTGACCCCAACGCAGGCAGTCCTGCTGACCCGGTGCGGAGTTGCATACGCACTAAACATTTCAGTTTATACGTTTTCAGCGCTTCAAAACAAGGATGAGGCCCTTCTCTACGTTTATGAGGCTATCCGTGACGATTCATGGACCCTTTACGGTTTTATCGACAAGCAGGAGCGGGACCTGTTCCTGATGCTGATTTCGGTACCCGGCATAGGAGGAGCATCGGCACGTATGATACTCTCTTCGTTCACACCCGATGAACTTATCGGGATAATCAGTTCCGGTAACGACACAATGCTCAAGAGAGTAAAAGGGATAGGAGCCAAAACCGCACAACGCATAATAGTTGATCTGCATGACAAGATTGCCAAAATCCGATCCGATGACTCTTCGGCT
>DDLZ01000089.1:21855-24592 GCA_002340405.1 Bacteroidales bacterium UBA2559 | reverse complement strand
TGGGATTTCCGCAATCCACCTCACAGAAAGTTGTGGCAACGGTCCTCAAGGAGAACCCCGAACTGTCGGTCGAGGCTGTAATACGCGAATCTCTGAAAAGAATCTGACATAATGAAACGACTCCTTGCAGCGACAATAATTATCTCCTGCATTGGCGGGAGCATTGGACGTCTCTATGCTCAGGAGTCAGGCGTTGGACTGCGCGATCCGGAGAATATCTCCCGGGTAACCGAATTTGACGAGAAAGAGGGACTCTACCGTGTAGGCACCAAACTGGGCAATGAGTTCCTGGAGATTCCCGACCTGCTTACACCCGAGGAGTATCTGAAACAGACCATGCAGAGATCCATGCAGTCATACTACCGCAGCAGGAATGATGAGGAGTTTCAGAGCCGCGAGGAGAACAAGTTCGACTTCACGGACATGAGGTTTGATCTGGGGCCGGCCGAGAAGATATTCGGTCCCGGCGGAGTTCAGATAAAAACCAGCGGTTCGGCCGCAATCAAACTGGGATATGACATAAGCAGGATTGAGAATCCTTCGCTGTCGGTCGAAAACCGGAAGAGCGGCGGATTCGACTTTGACGAACAGATAAATCTGAACATCAATGCCCGCGTGGGCGATAAGGTCTCAATGGACATGAACTACAATACCGAGGCCACTTTCGATATTGACACAAAGAAGATAAAACTTCATTATGAAGGCAAAGAGGACGAGATAATAAGGCTGCTTGAAGCCGGGAACATCAGTTTCCCCACAAACTCGTCGCTCATAAAGGGGGCCTCGTCGCTGTTCGGACTGCGGACCGACCTGCAGTTCGGTAAACTGAAGCTGCAGATGGTGCTGTCGCAGAAGGAGTCGGCATCTTCGTCGGTAAGCTCTCAGGGCGGCGAGCAGCTGACCGACTTCGAGATAGATGCCAGCAGCTATGACGAGAACCGCCATTTCTTTCTGGGACACTTCTTCCGTGACAGCTATGACAGGAATATGTCCATGCTGCCCAACATCATATCGGGAGTAAGGATCACACGTATTGAAGTGTGGGTCACCAACAAGCGCAGCAACTATGACAATCCGCGCAACATTGTTGCTTTCACCGATCTGGGCGAGACCGCCCATATCAGCAACANNGACCTGCTCCCTCAAACAACGCCAACGACCTGTACGGAAAGCTGAATTCCGATTACGCCGAGATACGCGACATAGACAGAGTGGCCGTCACGCTGGGGACTGTTCTCTCGGGAAGCAGCGACTACGAAAAAATATCAAACGCCCGCAAGCTGAGCAACTCGGAATATACGCTGAACAGCGCTCTGGGTTATATATCGCTGCGAACCGTTCTGGCTTCTGATGAGGTCCTGGCCGTAGCTTACGAATACACATACGGCGGACAGAGCTATCAGGTGGGTGAATTCTCATCGGATGTGACCGACACCAATAAAACGCTGTTTGTCAAGCTGCTCAAATCCAATTCGAATGCGCCCGGCAGCGGAACATGGGACCTGATGATGAAGAACATCTATTCCATCAGCAACGGGACCCTGAGCAGAGCCGGATTCAAACTCTCGGTCACCTATGCCAGCGACAGCACAGGCAACCGCATAACATATCTGCCGGAGAGAGAACTCAAAGAGAGGCCGCTCCTGCGCATGCTCAATCTGGACCGTCTCGATGAGAATCAGGGTGCCAACCCAAACGGCAGGTTTGACTTCGTCGAAGGCTATACGGTTATTACACAATCCGGAAAGATTATATTTCCGGTAGTGGAGCCTTTCGGAAGCCACCTGCGAAAAGCCATCGGGAATGATGCGATTGCCGACAAATATGTCTTTCAGGAGCTTTATGACTCTACAAGAGTGGTTGCCAAACGGATTGCCGACAAAGACAAATTCATACTGACGGGTCAGTATTCGGGCTCCTCGAACAATGTCATACAACTGGGTTCCACCAACATACCGCGCGGTTCGGTAATAGTGACCGCAGGAGGCGTACCCCTGACCGAGAACAGCGACTATACGGTCAACTACAGCATGGGTACGGTCACAATCATCAACCAGAACATCATTGATGCCGGCACCAACGTAAATGTCCAGCTGGAGAGCAATACCTTCATGAACATGCAGCGCAAGACCATGGCGGGGCTGAACTGGGCATACGATTTCAACCGTGACCTGCAGATAGGAGGTACCTTCATGCATCTGAATGAAAAACCTCTTACCAGCAAAGTGACCATGGGCGATGAACCGCTTGTAAACACCATGTACGGCCTGAATGTAAACTGGAAGCATGAAAGCCAGAAAATAACCAACCTCTTGGACATGATCCCCTTTGTGAATGCCACCAGACCCTCCAGCATCCTCTTCCAAGCCGAAATGGCGGCACTGCAATCGAAGGTATCGGACAAGGTGCAGGGAAGGTCCTCATATATTGACGATTTTGAAGCTGCCGAGAGCGGGATCAGTCTGTTGCAACCCTCCTCCTGGTCGCTGGCTGCTGTTCCCACCGGCATAAAAGGGCACGGAAAGAGCAATGATGTAGAATCGGGTTATTACAGAGCGCTGCTCAACTGGTTCACCATCGACCCTCTGTTCACCCGCCGCAACTCGCCGCTTACGCCGCCGCACCTTAAGAGTGACAACGAGCAGCTGTCAAACCACTATGTCCGCGAAATCTATGAGCGCGAGCTCTACCCTAACAAAGAGTCCACATCGAGCGAATCGACCACACTGCAGGTCCT
>DDLZ01000089.1:7392-21753 GCA_002340405.1 Bacteroidales bacterium UBA2559 | reverse complement strand
GCCAACATAGAATATATCGAATTCTGGATGCTTGATCCCTTTATATACAACCCTGAAGCATCGGGAGGCGATCTCTATCTGAACATAGGTGAAGTCTCCGAGGATGTGCTGGCCGACGGAAAGAAATTTTTCGAGAACGGACTGCCGGTTGACGGAGACACCGCAAAATACACATCGACCGTCTGGGGCAAGGTTCCAACCACCAACAGCCTGGTCTATGCCTTCGATAACAACAATGCCGACAGCCGGTATATGCAGGATGTGGGACTGAACGGACTTTCGACCGAAGAGGAGCGCACATGGCCCGCCTACGCCGAATATCTGACTGCCATAAAATCCAAGGTGTCACCCGAGGTTTACAACACCATCTACGATGACCCGTCAGGCGACAATTACCACTACTACCGTGGCAGCGATTACGATAACATGGAGATGTCGGTTCTGGACCGCTATCGCAAATATAACGGGACCGAAGGCAACTCACCCAACTCAGGCGCCGCCGGCGGCGCCTATGACCGGTCTTCACGGACCACCCCCGACTATGAGGATGCAAACGGGGACTTCACGCTTGACGAATATGAGAAGTTCTTCCAGTACCGGATATCACTAAGGCCCCAAGACCTCCAGACAGGGAAAAACTACATAGCCGACAAACGTGAGGTAAAGGTGAAACTTAGGAACGGCAATACCGAAACAGTTAATTGGTACTGCTTCCGCATACCGGTCAGGGAGTATGAGAAAATTGTAGGATCGATACGCGACTTCAGTTCGATACGTTTTATGCGTATCTATCTGACAGGCTTTTCCCATGATGTCCATGTCCGTTTCGGCTCGCTTGAACTTATGACAAGCCAGTGGAGAAACTATGAACAGCCCATCGCAAGTGCCCTAAACCGCACTCCTACCCTCTCAGGAACATTCTCGGCAGCATCGGTAAACATCGAAGAGAACGGCGACCGCACACCGGTCAACTATGTGGTTCCGCCCGGAGTGACCAGAATAATTGACCCCAACCAGGTGCAGCTGGTTCAGGATAACGAGCAGGCTATGAGCCTCAAAGTCACAGACCTTGGAGCCGGAGAGGCCCGCGGTATATACAAAAAGCTGTCTCTGGATTTAAGAAAATACAAACGCATACAGATGTTCTCACACATCGAAGCCGCCATGCCCGATGTTTACGGACTTCAGGACGGCGATCTCTCCGTCTTCATACGTCTTGGCTCGGACTACTCGGGCAACTTCTATGAATATGAGATCCCGCTCAAAGTGACGCCGCCCGGCTTCTACAGTGGCAATAACGAACAGCAGCGCAGGATTGTATGGCCCGAAGAGAATATGCTCGATATAGACTTTGAGGTGCTTACCGATGTCAAAAACAATCGGAACCGCGAGAGGAACCTAGGCGCTATAAGCACAAACACCATTTACAGCGAATATGACCCCAACCATCCGGAAAACAGGATAAGCGTAGCCGGAAATCCCTCGATAGGCAATGTCCGCGCCATCATGATAGGCGTGAGAAACAATTCACTGGGCAACAGGTCGGCCGAGGTCTGGGTCAACGAACTGCGCCTTGTGGGGTATGAAAGCAAAGGAGGTATGGCGGCACAGAGCAGGCTTTCGCTGAAACTATCCGACCTTGGGTCGGTAGATATGTCCGGTCAGATGGCCACGGCCGGATACGGAGGACTGGAAGAGGGAATTCAGCAGCGCCGCACCGATGATTTTTACAAATACTCGGTGACCACCAGTTTTAATTTGGGACGCTTCCTGCCCGAAGCAACAAAAGTTTCGGTACCTGTATATTATTCCTATTCCGAGGAGAAAGTTTCACCCCAATACAGTCCGTACGACACGGATCTCTATTTGAACGACGTGATTGAGACCTATCCTGAAGGCAATGCAAGAGATTCCCTGCGCAGAATAAGTCAGGAGATGGTCGTAAGCAAAAATTTCAGCATCTCAAACGCCACGGTTAACATAAGCAGCGAGAAGCCCATGCCGTACGACCCTGCCAACTTCTCGTTCAGCTACTCAAAATCAACTAAAGATATTAGTGGCAGCACCATAGACTATGAGTATGACGAAAGCTGGAAAGCCGACATAGACTACAGCTACTCTCCCTCATTGAAGGGCTTGCAGCCATTCTCCTTCATAAAATACCAGTCCAACTGGCTGAAAATATTAAAAGAGACCACACTTAATTTCCTTCCTCAACAGTTCGGTTTTAACACCGCACTGCAGCGCAATTACTATGAACTTCAGGAGCGCGATCTGGAAGGCGCCCAAAGTGGAATACCGGTCATTTTCTCGCAACAGTTCCGGTGGAACAGGGATATGTCCGTCACATGGAATCCTCTTAAGGAGCTTAAATTGTCATTCAGCGCCCGGACACAGGCTCAGATCGAGGAGCCCTATACAGTGGTTAACAGGGAGCTCTACCCCGACCAATACCGGCTGTGGAAAGATTCGGTCAAGACCAGTCTAATGCAAATGGGCCGGCCATTGGACTATAACCAGTCCTTCTCCGCAACTTACAACATACCCTTGAGTAAGCTTCCCATACTTGATTGGACCACCATGGACGTGGGATTTAACTCCCGATATACTTGGAACCGCGGAACCACCTACGCCGACGGCTCATCATACGGTAACATCATCTCCACCAACAGGAATATAACCGCCAACGCAAGGCTCAACATGACCAACTTCTACAACAAGATAGCATATCTTAGAAGAGTCAACGACCGATACACAAGCAGAGGCAGAAGTACAGCCGCACCGACAGCATCGGCAAACAAGAACAAGTACCTCAATAAAGAGTTTACCTTCGTGCCCGACTCCACCTTCGTGGTGGAACATAACCTGGGAACACTCACTCCCAAGGTGACGGCCACGAAGAAAGACGGTTCGACCGTCAAACTCAAATTCAAGAAGATTGACGCCGACAATATTTCCGTTAAGGTAAAGGATACCCTAAATGTGGTGATACGCGTTGTACAGGACCCGGATAAACCGGCAAAGACCGCCAATCTGACACTTAGAGACGGATTGGATTTCGGTTTGCGCACCGTGATGATGCTCCGCAATGTCTCCGTATCATACAGCAACACCTATAACATGTCCTTACCGGGATTTATGCCGTCAACAGAGCTGCTGGGACAGACAAGAAGGTCGGGGTATATCGCCCCGGGAATGGACTTCGCATTCGGCCTTACCGGCGATGACTATCTCTATAAGGCTATAGACCGCGGATGGCTGCTAAAAAATGACAGTATAGCCTACTCGGCGGCATCGACCGAAATGCAGGACCTGCAGATCAGGGCAGTAGTGGAACCCTTTGTCGATCTAAGGATCGATTTGAATTCCAACTGGACCAAAACCGGTTCGGGAGAGATACAGTATATGTACGAAGGGATGCCGCGTACAAGGAGCGGTTCTTTCAACATGAGCGTAATAACGCTGGGCAGCGCCTTTGAAAGACACACATCGGCAAACGGCTACCGCTCGGCAAAATTCAGCAAACTGCTGGATAATATGGAGACTATAAAGGGCCGCCTTGAGGATATCTATGACGGAGCACCCTATCCTGCGCAGAGCTCAAGAAGAGGTCAGACATTCAACAAAGCCGGCGATGAGATGGACCTCTATTCTTCAGATGTCCTGATCCCTGCGTTCCTTGCCACATATACAGGCCGGAACGCTTCGAAAAGCAGTCTCGATCTGTTCCCTTCCATACTGAGCATGCTGCCCAACTGGAACCTCACCTACAGCGGACTGAGCAAACTGCCGTTCTTCCAGCGTTACTTCAAGAGTTTCAATCTCAGGCACGCCTACAGAAGCGCCTATGCCATAGGCAGCTTCAACACCTACAACAGCTATATGGAGTATATGAACGGCCGGGGCTTTATTGAAGACGTAACCACCGGAAGCCCTATTCCAAGTACCATGTACAACATAGGTTCGGTATCGATAAACGAATCATTCGCACCTCTGGCAGGTGTTGACATGACCTTCAACAATAATATAACCTTTAGGCTGGAGTTCCGAAAAACCCGCGTACTGACTCTCAGTACCGCATCTGTCCAGTTGGTGGAGACCAATTCCGATGACATCACCGCCGGCGCAGGCTACAAATTGATAGGAGTCAAACTGCTTGGCTCCCGTCCCGGAACAGGCCGCGACAGGGTTAGCAACGACCTTAATATGAGCGCCGATTTCTCATACAGAAACCAGAATGCGCTATGTCGCAACATAATGAACGGAACCACACAGGCAACAAGCGGCAATAGGGCAATCAGGGCATCATTCCAGGCTGATTATACCTACAGCAGAATGCTTACCCTAAACTTCTACTACGATTTCCAAAGCAACTTCCCGCTGGTCTCAACGGCGGCATACCCCACATCGACTCACGACTGCGGGTTCACGCTTAAATTCACACTCTCAAGATAGGGGATTTACAGGTTCAAGCCCCCGCTTACGACCCTCTTCAAGCAGAAATTTGAAAGCGGCGTCATGCTCATTGGGAATAATCCCGTCCAGAATAGCATCCTTAATGGATGCCTTGAGCTCTCCGACTACTGCAGTAGGCTCCAGGCCGAAAGTGCGCATGATCTCCAGTCCATCCACCGGCGGCTGGAAATTACGTATGCGGTCCCGTTCCTCCAGATCCTTGAGTCTCTCGCGTACAAGCTTGAAGTTCTCCAGATGACGGTGCTTCTTCTGTTCGTTCTTGGATGTGATATCGGCCTCGCACAGGGTCATCAGATCATCTATGTCATCACCCGCATCGAACAGAAGGCGGCGTACAGCCGAATCGGTAACCTCATCATCGACAATGGCCATGGGGCGCATATGAAGGTCCACCAGTTTTTGCACATATCTCATCTTCTCGTTCTTGGGCAGTTTCATACGCTCGAAAATACCCGGCACCATCTTTCTNNTACCCGGCACCATCTTCTGTCCTATATAATTGTGGTTATGGAAAGTCCAGCCGTGTCCGGGCTCCCACCGCTTGGTTCGGGGTTTGCCTATATCGTGCAGCAGCGCAGCCCAGCGCAACCAAAGATTATCGCTCTTGCGGGCAACATTGTCCAACATCTCCAGCGTATGCAGGAAGACATCCTTATGGCCGCGTCCGTTCACTGTCTCCACACCCTGCAGAGCGGCCAGCTCGGGAAAGATCAATTCCAGCAACCCGCTCCGGTCCAGATCAATGAATCCCTTTGAAGGGATGGGTGAGAGAATAATTTTATTCAACTCATCCGATATACGCTCTTTGGAGATTATGCTTATCCTCTCCCGGTTCCTCTCAAGCGAGGAGAATGTCTCATCCTCAATGTAAAAGTTGAGCTGAGCGGCAAACCTGATACAGCGCATCATGCGCAACGGATCGTCACTGAATGTTATATCCGGATCCAGAGGGGTGCGGATAATACGGTCCTGAAGATCATAGATGCCGCCAAAAGGGTCCACCAACTCGCCGAAACGGTTCCCGTTAAGGCAGATAGCCATAGCGTTAATGGTAAAGTCGCGCCGGTTCTGGTCATCTTCGAGTGTTCCGTCCTCCACAATGGGGTTGCGTGACTCTCTGCTGTAAGACTCCTTGCGGGCTCCCACAAACTCCACCTCAAACCCGCCCTTCTTGACCTGTGCCGTTCCAAAGTTCTTGAACAGAGTAACGTGACTGCCCTTTCCCAAAGCCCGTCCGTAAGCCTTGGCCATTTCCAGACCGCTGCCTACCACCATCACATCAATATCCTCACTTGAACGCTCCAAAAAGAGGTCGCGCACATATCCTCCAACCACATAACACTCAAGTCCGAGACTGTCTGCAGTCTCGGAGAGTATTCGGAATTCCTTCCTGTCAAGCAGCTTGGCTAACTCACTGTCACTGTATATCTTCATCGTATTGCAGAGATGTTGCAAATATAGTGAAAATGGTTGAGCAAAACCGGTAAAAACGACATCCCCTATAACGGATTTGAGGTTTGAGGAGAAAAAACTTACATTTGCAACAAAATTGCAAGAGTATGAAAAGAATCGCAATAATGGCAATGGCAGCGCTCCTTGCCGTCACCTGTGCCGAGAATGTGGAGAAGATGGCCGAAAAGCATCTTGACAATGCCAGAGAGGCATTCAATGCCGGCAATTTCAATGTGGCCAAACAGGAGATAGACAGCATAAAGATTCTCTATCCCAAGGCCTTTGAAGCCCGCAGGCAGGGAATAAAACTCATGCAGCAGATTGAGGAGACCGAACAGTTGCGTACCATTGAGTATGAGACCAAAATGGTAGATACAATCCGACTGGCATTTGAAAAGATAAAGGATAACTTTACGTTTGAGAAAGACGAGGAGTATCAGGACATAGGACTCTATACCATAAAGAGACAGTCTCCAACCAATAATACGGGTCGCAACTATATACGCGGCCGGGTGGACGAGAAAGGGCGTATGACACTTGTTTCACAGTGGAGCGGCAGTTACTACATACACCACAACCGCATACGGCTCAGTGCGAATGACAGTTACGTGGATTCTCCCGTATCGGATGACCGCCACGAATTCACCGATCTGGGAGTCTGTTATGAATGGCTCAGCTTCGTAAATGGCAATGACGGAGGCATGGCAGCCTTCATTGCAGCCAACAGAGATGCTAAAACAATCAGATACACCGTTTCAGGCCGGGACAGCAGAAATCCGGAAAGGGATTACTCTGTCAATCTGAATCTGGGAAAGGATGATATAACAGCCATTGCGCAACTCTACGACCTATCGCAGATACTGCTGTCGCTTGAGGAGCACAAAAACATACTTGCAGAGGCGGAACGGCACCTACAGTTTATCCGTTCCAGAATAAAAGAGGACCCTGCCGAAGAGAGCGCTCAAACAGAATAACAGGCAAAATCCCTGTGGGATTAATCCATCTAAACCCAAACAGACCTGAAACTCTTTTACAAGATAATCAGAACAGGCGCAGAATATCGTTAAGATTGGCGAATATTATCAGCCCGAACAGGATGATCAAGCCTATCGTGTTGGCCACCTCAAGGAACCTGTCACCCGGTTTTCTGCCGGTAATCACCTCGACCAAAAGGAAGAGCACATAACCGCCGTCAAGCGCCGGTATGGGCAGAATATTCATAAAGGCCAGAATGATTGAGAGGAAGGCGGTCATAAGCCAGAAGGCATGCCAATTCCACTTTTCGGGGAATATCTTGCCTATTGTCCCAAATCCGCCAAGACTCTTTGCTCCCTCTTTGGTAAACACGTAACGAAAATCACTCACATAGCTCTTCAGGGTATTCCAGCCATACCCTACGCCGGCAGGAATGGAGTTAAAGAAACCGTATTCCAGATATACCGGCTCATAATCATCGGTATAATGTACTATGCCTATCTGGAAATTGGAGTTGGCTGTAACCGTAAGGGTATCGCGTCCTGCACCGGGACGCCCTATTACCATACTCAGATCCCGGCTTACCGGAGAGATCTCGGCACGGGCACGGATACCGGAGAGCACACTCTGGAACTTTGTCCAGGTAAAGGCATCGGCACCGTTTACGGAAAGGATAGTATCACCGGCCATAAGTCCTGCCGCAGCAGCGCCTCCGACGCCCTCATCGGTCAGCACACTGTCAATCGTCATAGGGCTCAATATGGAGACGAAAGGAACCTCACGGACAAAATCAAATAACGAGAGCTCCTCGGGAATATCAATCTCTATCTCACGGCTGTCACGCAACACTTTAACCTTGGAAGCGGCTGCAATGGCACGGTATAGGTCACCGTCGAATTTTTTTGTCGGTTTCCCGTCAGTTGAAACTATTATATCGCCGTTACGGAAACCTATGGATTGGGCATGTTCGTTAAATTCCATACCGTTCTTAAGGTCTTGTGCAGGGATATAACTGTCGCCCCACTTGAAAAGCACCATCGAATATATGAAGAATGCCAATATAAGGTTGAAGAGCACACCGCCCACCATAATGAGCAGACGCTGCCAGGAGGGTTTGGTGCGGAACTCCCATGGCTTGGGTTCCTGCTTGATCGAAGCAACATCCATAGATTCGTCTATCATGCCGGCTATCTTACAGTAGCCGCCGAAAGGGATCCAGCCTACGCCAAATTCCGTGTTTTCAGGTGAGCGGCGCCAGTCTCCTTCCGGAAGAGAGTCCAAATCGATGGGGGTATATATTATTTCCTCATTTCCTTCAAAATTGTAACGTTTTTCTTCGGTGTAGCTTTCGGGCACATTGGGAGCAAAAAACCTCACCCTTATCTTTCCGTCAACCTTTTTTATTCGTATCAGAGAGATGCGGGGATTGAAAAAGAGATAAAACTTCTCAACCCTCGTTTTGAACAGACGTGAAAAGAGAAAGTGTCCCAATTCATGGATCACAACAAGGATTGTAAGGGAGAGAAGCAGCTGGAAAAAACGTATCCAAAATGTTGACATATCTGCAATATCTTTATTTGGGGTTAATAAATGAGAGAGCCACACGGCGTGACTCGGCATCGGTCTCAATATAATCTTCAAGCGATAAATCCTTACCGAAAGGCACATGTGCCATCGTATCGGCTATTATATCACTCATCTGTAAAAATCCTATCTCTTCACGCAGGAAGGCCGCCACACACACCTCATTGGCCGCATTGAGCACACAGGGCATGTTACCTCCCTTTTCAAGCGCTTCGTAGGCTAATGCCAGATTGCGGAAACGGTCCATATCCGGCTGCTCGAAGGTCAGCGACTCCAACAGCGCAAAGTCAACGCGCGGAAAGGCCGAACTGAGGCGGCGCGGATAAGAAAATGCATACTGTATGGGAAGACGCATGTCGGGAGCTCCCATCTGAGCCATCACAGCCCCGTCGGCAAACTGTACCATGGAATGTATCACCGACTGCGGATGAACAACCACCTGGATCCTGTCGTAAGGTACGCCAAACAGCCATTTGGCCTCAATCACCTCAAAACCCTTGTTCATCATCGAGGCCGAATCAATCGTAATCTTGTCTCCCATATCCCAATTGGGATGTTTCAGAGCCTCAGCCTTGGTCACGGTCTCCAGTTGAAGCTGACTGAAAGTTCTGAAAGGCCCTCCCGATGCCGTAAGGATTATCTTCTCGACAACGTTGCCCGATTCACCGTTCAGACACTGAAATATGGCTGAATGTTCCGAATCGACGGGAATTATGGGGGTTTTGTATTTCATGGCCAGCGAGGTGACAAGTTCACCGGCAACTACAAGAGTCTCCTTATTGGCCAAAGCTATTATTTTACCGGCTTTTATAGCTTCAATGGTAGGACACAAACCGGCAAACCCGACCATAGAGGCCAGTACAATATCTATCGGCTCGGCGTGTACAATCTGATTTATGGCATCACTGCCCGTATAGACCTTAATCGGGAATTCTGACAGAGCATCACGAAGTCTGGGATAATGGACTTCATTTGCTATGACCACCACCTCAGGTTTCAATCTCCTGGCCTGATCGATGAGTCTGTCAACACTGTTATTGGCAGTTAGAGCATAAACTTCATACTTGTCGGGATGCGCCGCTATCACCTCCAGTGCCTGTGAACCTATCGAGCCGGTAGAACCTAAAATTGCAATCTGTTTCACTGTAACAAAATATATTTTTCGGGATCCAGCGGCTGGCCCTGGTACCACAATTCGAAATGCAGATGTGAACCGGGAGTATCTCCATTGGCTCCGCGTCCTACCAGCGCCACCACTTCACCCTGACGGACTCTGTCACCGGATTTTTTGAGCAGCGATTCACAATGTTTGTAAACCGACACCAACTCACCCGAATGGAGAATGCAGATTGTATAACCGGATTCGGCTGTAAATGAACCCAACATAACGGTACCGTCAAGAACTGCCACCACGCTTTGGTAAGGACTGGCTGCAATATCAACGCCATAATGCGCCTCCTGAGCGTTGAAACTGCGAGAAACCAGCCCCAGCGTAGGTCTGAATATCGTCACAGACTGAAGGTCCTGCATAGGCACGGATTGGGATGTTATATTATAACGCTCGGCTTCTTCAAACTGAGTTACAAACGCCTCCTCACGACCGGTCTGTTCCATCAGCTGCACACTTCGCTGAAGTGCCAGAGAATCGATAGAAAATACCGTATCAAGACTTATCCTGCCGGCAATTATATCCTGAATATTGGTTATATATCTGTTCTGCAACTCTACAACTCCTGCCAGAGAATCAATTCGCAAAGCATCGTCTATGATTGTCTGTCTAAGCATATAGTCCTTATCAACCGGAACCAATCTGGAACGTTTGTCACGCACCGCATAACCTAACAGCAGACCTATAAAAACCGCCGAAAAGACAAAAACTAAAAAATTTAATTTTGAAATTCTGATGCTTAGCGTCTCTTTCTGCTCATCCTCATTGACAAGCGACATACGATAGCGGTGAGTCAGCCTTTGAAACAGGCTTTTACGCCCTACGGATTTTCTGATTCGTTTTCTGCTTCTCATATCGGATTACAGATCTGCCAGGCCTTCCGGCAAATTATACCTTAGAGTACGTTCGTTCTTATCTACTTGAGTGATCCAGACAGGATTGGCAGGGATCACACGCTCCCGGGAACCGTCAACGACAAGAAAAAGCACGTTGGGGGTACTCTCATCAACTGCCTTGATGACTCCCAGCGGTCCGGCTGCCGTATCGGACACCTGCCAACCGAGGAATCTCTCCCATAGCAATTCATCGGAATCATGTTCAACGAGATACTCACGGGGCATATAGACAGTGACTCCCATAAAACGGCTTATATCGTCCACATTATCATAATCCTGAAACTTGACAAGAACCACGGTGCTGCTTTTACCCCTTATAGAGTCCGGATAGAAAGGGACAGGGATACCGTCCATCATGCAGACCAGATAGTCCGGATCATCGGACCAGTCAAGGCCGGGCGGGACGGAGAGCGCCATCTCACCATTCACGCCATGGGATTTAAGTATGGTTCCCAATCTCACCAAACCGTCCAAATCTATCATATCAGTCCACTCTCTCAATATGTGCGCCCAAAGCATTCAGACGAATATCAATATTCTGATACCCGCGGTCTATCTGGCCTATGTTGTCAATGCGGCTTGTACCCTGCGCACTCATTGCTGCTATCAGAAGAGCTATTCCGGCACGGATATCGGGAGACGACATGCGCCTTGCCTGAAGCGGAAAATTTCGGTCATGACCTATGACCACCACCCGATGCGGATCACACAGAATTACCTGTGCACCCATATCTATCAGGTTATCGACAAAGAAAAGACGGCTTTCGAACATTTTCTGATGTATAAGCACGCAGCCTCTGGCCTGAATGGCCGTTACCAGCATGACGCTCAACAAATCGGGTGTCAGACCGGGCCACGGAGCATCGGCAATGGTCATTATAGAACCGTCAATAAATGAATCAATCTGATAATGTTCCTGTGAGGGTATGTAGAGGTCATCACCGCGCTGCTCAACCTTTATACCAAGTTTGGAAAAGCTGTCGGGAATTATGCCGAGATTGTCGAATGAAACGTTCTTTATGGTCAATTCACTCGATGTCATGGCCGCCATACCGATAAAACTGCCTACCTCTATCATGTCGGGCAGAGCGCTGTGTGATGCACCGTGGAGCTCGCCTACACCATGTATGGTAAGAAGATTGCTGCCTATTCCCGTTATTTTTGCACCCATCCGAACCAAAAGACGGCAAAGCTGCTGTACATAGGGTTCACATGCGGCATTATAGATGGTGGTAACACCGTCGGCAAGCACAGCCGCCATCACTATGTTGGCTGTACCTGTCACGGAAGCTTCGTCAAGCAGCATAAATGTACCTTTCAGCCTGTCGGCTGTCAGTTCATAATATCCACGGCTCTCATTGAAGGAAAATGTGGCTCCAAGAGCTTCGAATCCCCGTATATGTGTATCTATACGGCGACGGCCTATCTTATCGCCTCCCGGTTTGCTTACCACCGCGCGCCCGAATCTTGTCAACAGGGGACCAAGCAGCATGACCGAACCCCGCAATCCGGCGCATCCGGTGACGAAATCCATACTTGCAGCATAATCCAAATCTATTTCACCGGCCTGAAACGACCACTCTCCGGGAGCGATTTGCTTTACCTTGACACCTAATTTGATAAGAATTCCAATGAGATTCCTGACATCAAGGATATCGGGCACATTTGAAACTTTTACCTCATCGGAGGTTAGCAGCACTGCACATAAGATCTGCAGCACCTCATTTTTCGCCCCTTGCGGACATATTGTCCCTTTAAGCCGGCGGCCTCCCTCTATTATGAATGACGGCATCTTCTAATATCTCCTTTTATTCTTTCTTCTGGTGTATTGCTGGCGTTGCTGATGCGGTGCAGCATTGAATGAAATGTCAAACTCACCCTCCTGCAGTTTGAGCTTACCGTTTGTGTACCATTCGATATCGGCAGCTATTCTGGCATCGTCAACCATCTCCTTATTCCAGATCATCAGGGATTTCTTCATCTGTACTGCTGTCAAACGTAACAGTTGGTTACGTTCTTCTCCTTCGGGCATAGATGCCACTACGTCAAGCATCTCGGGAATGATCCGTCCGTAATGACGAAGCTTAATATCGCCGGTTGAATATTCAATCCGGTCAGGCACCTGACCGGTCTTATCCAATTGTGTGATAGGATACGGATAGTCGATATCCAACTTGTAGTCCGACATTAAAGCCAAATGATCCCACAGTTTTCCCTGAAAATCGGGCACGTCACGCAGTGCTGGGAACATGTTCCCCATAATGAAAACTATCGTTTTGGCGCAGCTCTCGCGCTCTTTTCTCTCTTCAATGGTCAGTGCATAGTCAATCATGTCCTGAACGGCACGGCCGTACTCGGGCATCGGAAGTTTGTTGCGTTGTGTATTGTAGTTCATCAAACCTGTTTTTTGGGTTTAACAGCTATAAAATCCTTCAAATAGTAGGGTTCAAAATATGCCACATCACGGAATTCGCCCCTGTTGAATGATTGCTCGGCCAGTGGGAACATCCAACGGGCCTCGGGCATAACGTCCTCAATGAAATGTGCGGCCGGATGGTCTATTACATCCCTGCATTTGGCCGATCCGTTACCTAGAAACCATACCGGATGTTTTTCCAGATACTCCAGATATGTCTCTCTATCTACAATATCGGCGCGGATCTCGCGGACAGGTTTAAGTGCCCTGTCATACAGAGCCGAATAGACCTCCATCCTGCGGGCATCGATCATAGGACACAGAAGCGCATCATCCGGCAGTTCCTCTGTCAACAACAATCTGACACAGAGAAGTTTCAGAGTAGGAACGGCTATCAGCTTCAGACCGCGACCGTAACATACCCCCTTGGCCATTGAAACACCTATCCTGAGTCCTGTATAGGAACCGGGACCTTCACTGACGGCTACGGCATCGAGTTTCATGCCATGACTGTCAATAAACGCCAGGGCGTTATCAACAAGGAGACCCAATGACACTGCATTGTTATGAGTGCTTTGATCCTCTTCATGAAACACCAAACGGCCCTCATCGCTTACCGCAACCGAACATCCGTCAATGGCTGATTCTATGTTCAGAATGAGACTCATCCCCTGCAACTGTCATGTTTTACAAAGGTAAGGAATTATTTTCAACAACAAAGGTCGCGCCAATCAGAAAAACAACCCGGCCGGAACCTTTATCCGCGAACTCTCCGGATAACCCGATTTTTTATGACAGGTCGGGATTATTGCAACAATACCTTTGAGCCGATTTAGGAAAATTTGCGAAAAAGAGTATTTTTGCATTTACAAACAACAAAAACATGATACAATCAATGACAGGTTTTGGCAAAGCTACGGCCATAACCGGGAACAGGAAGATTATTGTCGAAATCAAATCACTCAACAGCAAGACAATAGACATTTCGACCAGAATACTCCAGCCCTACAGGGATAAGGAGCTGGAGATACGCTCCAGAATAACGTCGGCGCTCAGACGCGGCAAGGTGGATTTTGCCATTTACATTGACAATACCCAAACCTCCGATACACCTTCCATAAACGTGTCTGCATTTAACAGCTATCTCAAACAGATAGAATCTATCTCGCATGAACTCAATGTTTCACTTCCTGCCGATCCCTTCTCCGTAATTCTGCGCCTGCCCGAAGTGATGGGTTCATCGCAACTGCAGGAGGAGGTCTCCGATGAGGAGTGGAATTCGGTATCGGAAGCCATAGACAGATCCATTGAAGAGCTTGTGGAGTACCGTAAGGCCGAAGGCGCGGCGCTTGAAAAGACATTCCGTGAAAAATTAACCAACATATCGGAACTTC
>DDLZ01000089.1:0-7355 GCA_002340405.1 Bacteroidales bacterium UBA2559 | reverse complement strand
ACTATTTTATCACAACGCTTGAGGAAGACTGCGGCCAGGGGAAAAAACTGGGATTCATTGCACAAGAGATGGGCCGCGAAATCAACACCCTGGGAAGCAAGAGCAACCATGCCGAAATGCAGAACATAGTGGTCAGAATGAAGGATGAGCTGGAACAGATAAAAGAACAGATCCTTAACGTGATGTAATATGAGAGGCAGATGCATTATATTCTCGGCACCCTCGGGGTCAGGCAAGTCAACCATTGTGAACAGGCTGCTGCAACATCCTGAACTGAAGCTGGTTTTTTCAGTATCGGCCACGAGCCGCGCTCCGCGCGGGAGTGAAAGAGACGGTGTCGAATACTACTTCCTGAGTGCCGAAGAGTTTCGCAGGCGCATTGCGGCTGATGAGTTTCTGGAATATGAGGAGGTCTATCCCGAGTGCTTTTACGGCACCTTGAAGAAGCCGGTAGAGCAGAGACTTGACGAAGGCCTTAATGTGGTGTTCGATGTCGATGTCAAAGGCGGATGCAACATTAAGAACCATTACGGAGAACGCGCCCTCTCCATATTCATACAGACCAAATCGTTGGAAGAACTGGAGAGAAGGCTTGTAAAACGGGGTACCGACAGCCCCGAAATTATATCAAAAAGAGTGGACAAGGCTGCATATGAGCTCTCTTTTGCATCACGTTATGATATTATCATCATTAACGATGACCTTGAAGAGGCCGTGCAGGAGACACTGACCTGCGTAAAGAAATTCCTCAATGTCTGAAAGAATTAGAACTGCTCTGTTCGGAGGTACTTTCAACCCTTTCCACAACGGACATCTGGCCATTGTCAAAACCGTGATTGAAAGCGGAGCGGCCGATGAGCTGTGGCTGCTCATTACCCCATGCAACCCCTGGAAAATGAAGCGGAACCTGCTTCCGAATCAACTGAGACTCGATATGGTAAGCAAAGCCGTATGCGGCCTGGAAAAAGTCACGGCATCGGACTATGAATTCAACCTGCCTGTTCCCTCATACACTGCCGACACGCTGCGTCATATTTCATCCGATTATCCCGACCGCGAATTCATACTGATCATCGGTGCCGATAACTGGGAGAGATTCGACCGGTGGCATGAGAGCCGGTATATCCTTGATAACTACCCTGTCATTATCTATCCCCGCACAGGTTCGAAAGTGGAAAATCTGCCACCGGGAGTCACGCTGCTGGACTCTCCGCTGATTGACATAAGCTCGGCGCAGATAGTAGAACTGGTCCAACAGGGCAAGCCCATAGAGGATCTGGTCCCTGCATCGGTTGCAAAGACCGTCAATGAATTGAAACTGTTCCGCTAATTGTCTGTGTCGGTTTTTATCAGGACTACGGCATGGGCCGAAATGCCCTCCATGCGTCCGGTGAATCCCAAACCCTCGGTAGTTGTGGCCTTGACCGATATGCAATTCTCACCAATACCAATCAGGGACGCCATTACCCTGCACATCTCAGGAATATAGGGATTTATTTTTGGCCTTTCGGCACAGACGGTGGCATCAATATTACCCACCGAATACCCGTGCTCCTTTAGGATCTCCACGGTCTTTTTGAGCAAGACCTTGCTGTCAATATCCTTGTAACGGTTATCCGTATCGGGAAAATGGTATCCTATGTCCCGCAGGGCGGCTGCTCCAAGCAGGGCATCACAGACCGCATGCAGCAACACATCGGCATCCGAATGGCCCAGAAGACCCTTGTCGAAATCAATCTTTATACCGCCTATTATCAGATCACGGCCTTCGACAAGCTTATGAACATCGTATCCGTATCCTATCCGTATCATCTCTTACCGTCCCAATATAGCCTTTAAACCATCCATGTCAAACGACAGGGTAAATCGAAGAGTCTGATCCAGCGGATTGCTCTGAGCCGTCGAAATAAGATAGGCCGCATCCAGTGAAAAGACATTCATACGGAAACCCGCACCCAGAGTGAAATACTTTCTGTTGCCTTTGTATTCGTTCTCGTAATGATAACCGCCGCGCAGCAGGAACTGGTCGTTATAGTTGTATTCCACGCCTATACCCCAATAAATCTCGCGCAACTCCTCTTCCAAACCTCCCGGAGCGTCGCTAAATGATTTGAAAATACCGGCAATGGGTGAAAGATCGTTATATCCGGTAGCCGCCAGCCAGGTAGCGTAGTCGGAGGTGAAACTGAGATCGCCCGGATCCTCTTCGGGGTGTTCTTCACTCATGAACTGGCTATAGGTAGGCTTGGTGGGTACCATCAATTTATTGGCATCGGCATTAAACGATATAGAGTTGTATTCGTCAATGGGAACCGAAAGCGACACTCCCATTCTCAGATTTGTTGGGATGAACTCGTTGGTCTGCCCTCCATCGTAGGAGATCTTGCTGCCGATGTTGGACGCATTGAGTCCCCACCCAAACAGACAGTCCCTGCGACCCAGTCCGACGTAGTTGTTGTAGAACATTGAAATATCGGCCGAGAAGGCTTTTCCGGGTGTCAGTTCGTCATCATAATTGTACTGCAAATCGGAATAGATGAACCGCAATCCTACGGCCGCCGAAAAAACTTCCGACAGCTTGCGTGAATAGTCGAAATCGACAGCCATCTCATAAGGTCTGATCACAGCCTGCGGACCTTGTGAAATACCGCCGCCAAAGAGCACTATAACCTCGCCCAGCGAAAAATAGGTGATAGAACTGCTCAAAGCCGAATAGTCGTCCAGCTTATAATAACCCACCAGATTGGCCAGGTCGATATCCGAGACCAACTGTCTGAGCCAAGGGGTATAGCAGAGCGAAAGACCTGCCTGACTCTTTGTAAACGGATATTTGGAAGGGTTCCAATACTGACAGTTATTGTCATAGTAGGGATCGGTGGCACATCCCACATCACCCATAGCTCCGGCCCGGGCATCGGGAGCAATAGAGAGTGATGTCACTCCGGTATAGATGGGATTAAACCGCTCCTTCTGCGCCGGCGCCACATATGCCGGCAACATCAGCAGTATGGCAAGACAGACTTTTCTTATATCTCTTTTCATCATATATACATTAACTTAAAAATATCCATTTATTGTATTATCGGCCCAATATTACCAATTTTTCCGTTAAGGCCTTCCCCTCCTCACTCTGTCCGGGTGTCTCCACGGTGGCTCTGATTATGTAAAGCCCGGGCTGCATACGCCGGCCTGAACTTCCAACGAGATTCCATGGAATCATGCTGACACCCGAATCGGTCGTATCAACCGTCGTACCGGTCCACTGCAAAACACCGCCTGAATCATATACCTGAACGGTAACAAGAGCATCCTGTCCCGGACGGTCGTGAGTTACCACGAACGTGGTAGCCTGCTTTGCCGGATTGGGTGTAGTATGGAGTTCAAACTTAGGTTTGAGCCCTTCAACGACCTTAAAATCAAGATAAGCGACCGTCGAATTGTTCATCACGTCCCACACACGCAGCATAAGCCTGTGCTTACCCTCGGGCAGAGGCGGTAAATTGAACACCACCCTGCCTCCCGTATAGTCTCCGGCTTTGGAGGTAAAGTATCCGTTCAACACCCATGTATAGCCGGGGTCATTGTCTATCATAAGCAGCATATCATGCCCAAGGCCGTTACCCGAGGTGTTAATGCCGCTCTCATCGGAAATATCGGCAACCAGAACCGGAGTGCTGTTTACCGCTCCGCCGAACCTGAACGACGGCGTATTCAGATAGAGGCTTACTTTAGGGCCAACCGTATCTGTTTTCATCAATGAATTCGTACCTCCCACCAGGAAATTCTCAAAGAAACCCGATGCCGCCCGGCTCCCCTCTTCTTCCGATGCATATAGGCTGATCCTGCCCGGCTCGCCCGAATAGTTTATGTCAAGCGGCACAGGGAAGGAGAATGTAAAGCGTCCGTTCCTGACCGAATCGGTTCCCGAATAGAGAATCCTGTCGCGATACATAAAACGAAAAGGGGTAGTTGCTGCTTTAGCGTTATTGAGACATATCACTTCGCGTTCGCTGTCATATACCGATGCAAAAAGCTTACCGCTAAAGTTGTTATCGATAACACCGTCAGCCTCAATATGGCCCTGTACCTCTATCACCGAACCGGCCATGGCCATCAGACTATCGGCCGATGCAGGCTTGTGCGAGAAAGAGTCCAACACCGCCGTCATTCTTGCCATTCCCAGCTTAAGCGCCGGATCGCCAAGCAGCACATAGTGGATCTTGTTTACCGAATAATCCGTGTATTCGCCCGAAGGAGTTACCAGTTCGTTTTTGGTAAGTCTCAGAGCATCCCCGACGGAATTTTGGACACCGTCGTCGCCATACGACAGTATATACTTTGAGAAGCTGCTGGTCATAAGCCTGTTATGTGATGCCAAGACCGTGCGCGTAGTGGAAAGCACTCCTATAGCACCGCCCTTCTCATTCTTTATCAGATTCATTCCGAAACTTTCGAGCGGAGCATCGAAAGGGGCAATGTCACATGATGCAGTAATCCAAAAAGGCAGTCTGGGTGATGTCAGAGTAACTGCATCCTTCTTGTTTAAAACCAACTCATGCGACAAGACGTCACCACTGCCGTGACCGATATAATTGACCACGAGAGCGCCTCTGTCCAGCTCCTCAAGAATCTGCCTGCGTACAGACGGATATCCGCTGTATGAGGGGTTGATCTCCATTTTATATGCATCCCAGTATATCTTTACCTGATCCAGTTGAGGGTAGAGGTCTCGATATATGTCAGCAGACTCATCGGCATCACGCATGTGCGTGTTGTTATCTCCGTCATCACCCAGAAAAATTATCCTGTTGCGCCATGCCCCGCCGTTCTTGCCGCTCATATAGTCTATAATACGGTCAACTGCCTTTTCGGCCTGGATTGCCGTTTGAACGGGCAGACGTCCGATACCCAGATCGACCTTTTCCCTAAGCAGGGAGTGACCTTCCGAGTCATCAAGAAGTCCATAATAGTCCTCCATTACATAAGACGCCAGATGGCTTGTAGAGTTGTATGACTCATAACATAACAGATAGTCATCAGGGTTTTTTCCCTGCCAGTCCGATACCAGCATACGGTTATCCCATGCTCCGTCGCCCATGAGAAGCAGATACCGGGGAGGAGTACCCCCATTGCCGGCGCGGTCGTAGAGCATCTTCATAAACCGGCGTATAGCGGTAGCATCGGGCGTTCCCGATGAGAATTCGTTGTAAATCATATCGGCCCTTACAACGGCAACCGTCAGACTGTCGATGACTCTGTGTGCCTCGGCAAGCCGTTCGGCCTGAACTGTCAGTTTACCCGAAGCCGGGACCAGAATAACCATCTCTATATCTTTCAAAGCGTGCAGATCCTGATTGTCAATGACCCCTACGGTTTCCGGTTCGGGAAAGTCGCCATTAACATTGACCGCTATCAGGAGATCAGTCTCTTCATAGTCCGATGCCTGCGTCACGCTTATACCGTCCGAATAGACAGAGGGAACCGTGCTGACCGTGCCGTCTGAGGATATTTTCCATATCCTCACACCGGGTGAGGAACCGGATATTTTGAAACTGACATCCTGCCTGTCAGCTCCTGTCCTGAAAACCGTATGGCTGCCATACATGGCAAGCCTGCGTTTGAAATTCAACCTTATATAATCAAGACGTCCCGAGGGATTCCCTTCACGCTCATGCACCAGCTTGACATCGGTTTTTTCATCAAACAGATTGTTAACCATTAATGACCTGTCAGCCACATATGCCACATCATTGTAACCCTTAATGCCCAGATTGACGGCACCGGCCTCGGAGCCGTTTACATAAACCGTCAGACGGGAACCGACATCGCAATCAGTCGAAAAGCCGACAGTCATCAGGACGCTGTCGGGAATAATACCGTCAAGCCGGAAAGGATAGACCCTGGAGTTACCATAGGCATAGTCGTAATTCTCAAAAAACCTGCGTCCGGAACGGTACCAACTGAACCGGTCGGGATCATACAGCGTAAAATCAGGGTAAACATCTATCAATGTACCCGTAATCGAGTCGGTTGGAGCCTGATTGAAGAGCGCCGGTTCACCCTCAACATTGTCGGTAAGGAAATAGTACCCATACTCCGAATAGGTATTGCGTTTGTGGACATACTCGCCCTTAAAATTCATCTCCCAACTTACAGGCCCTGCGGCATAAAAGAGCAGAGAGCCGTCGGCATTCCACAAAGGCTGCTCCGGAAGATCATCAACAAGATCCTGAAGATCCGTTTCAGGGAGCACGGCGCCCCCGTAGCCGAACAGTCTGACCTTCGATGGATCAGTAAAGCCCATCGACCGTAATGAGCTGTATGTCAGCTTGTAAATCCCGGATTCCTGAATCCGTATTTTGACCCATCGGCCCTGTGCCAGAACAGACCGGTCAGAATAGCGCTCCAATCTGTCCGATGCGGACATCAAATTGCGTCCTGCCGACTTTCTTTCCATGCTGACAGGTTCTCGCCTTAACACCGGTTTGAATGAGTTGATTACCATAAGCCGGCCGTTACGCTCTATTACAGGCAGAAATCCGGCGTCAAGAGCAGCCTTGCCATGTGACACACCTATAAAGAGATCAACCTGCGGCCACCGGGGAACCGAATCAATCTTAAGGTTCCACCGGGATGCAACATCATCAGGAAGTGGGAGAAGTTCGGGAAATTCTATATCGACAGAATAGACGGTATCGGTATATTCGCCGTAAAGAGGGATGCTGAAACCCACCCACGGAGCAACGGAATCATTCCGCGCCTCTGTCCAGCCGGTCTCCATCAGCGCTCCATTCTGTGCAGTCAAACCTGATATGCCGCACAGAACGGCAAAGAGTAATGTCAATATCTTTTTACCCAAACTATCTTACATGAAAATCTAACACATTCTTCCCTTCAAGAAACCCTTGCAGATGCTGTCCCACGCTTACCGGCCCCACCCCCGCCGGAGTACCGGTAAATATCAGATCGCCGGTCTTGAGTGTAAAAAAACTGCTCACATATTCGATTATCCGGGCTGCCGGAAAAATCATGTCAGCAGTACACCCCTCCTGCACGTTCTTGCCATCAATATCCAAATTAAAACGTAAATTCTCTATATCGCCTGCTTCCTCCCTTGGAATCCAGTCACCTATCACCGCCGACCCGTCAAATCCTTTGCAAAGCTCCCACGGAAGACCTTTTGAGCGGAAATCGGTTTGCATATCACGTGCCGTGAAATCTATACCGAGCGTCACCGCATCCCAATAACGGTCAGCGAATTTTGCCGCTATGCTTTTTCCAAGCCGGCTTATCCTCACCACAACCTCCGCCTCATAGTCTATCCTCCCAAGATTGTCGGGAAGAAAGAATGGACG
>DDLZ01000069.1 GCA_002340405.1 Bacteroidales bacterium UBA2559 | reverse complement strand
ATTGGGACCGTTCTTTTCCAAAAAAGAACGAATGGTCTTAAGGACAAATGAATCTATCAGGTCCCTGTCCCCGTTCCAGTAAATATCCTGTTCCTCAAGCAGCGCATCAAGATCGTCACTATTCATGAACAGTTCCTTATAAATCTTTCTGCACAGCTCCTTATCGGCCGCATAATCAAAACGCTCCTCCTGCCAATACTCCTCAAGGATATCACATTCAATAAAAGAGTTGTAAGTATCCTTTATATAATCGGAGTTCATAAGCCACGAGAAGTCATTGGAGCTTGCAAACTCCGTAAGCTGCACATTGGATTCAAGCTGCAAAATGAATTTGTTCTCCGAAAAACGAACCTCCTTACCCGATATGTTTTCCTCGTCCATCAGCCTCTTTCTAGCAACTGTCCTGCGAGATAGATTACAGAACAAAACCGGAAGATAAAGAAGTGTTTGATAGAGAGAATAAGCACTGTCAAGTCTTTTTGTCAATTCGCGTTCTGCCGTTTCAGGCTTATGTCCGCCGCCTTGGTAATATGCATATATCACCTGCACCACTTTCAGTCTGATAAGAACTCTGTTGATCATTTTTTAAAGACCGCTTCATCGGGTTTGCAAAAATACGAATTTTTGTTTTCGGCACCAATTTACTTACGCTATTTCTTGGATAATCTGATTCGAATTGCCATATTTGTAAAAAATAATATGGTCGCACTATGGATGAACCAAAAAAAAGATCAGCCGATGAGANNGCCGGAAAGCGCATCTACTACATTGATGTCCGCAAAACCCGAAAAGAGGAATTGTATCTATCCATAACGGAAAGCAAGAAAATCACCTCAATCGAAGGCGAAAACATTAAGGTGAGTTATGAGAAGCATAAAATTTTTCTCTACCAGGAGGATTTCAGTAATTTCATTGACGGACTGACCAAAACCATGAGGTTTATCCATGAATCCGAATCCATGAAGCCTAAGAGTGAAAATGTTGAAAATGAAGAGCCCATAGAGCCTTCCGGGACCGATGCCGGAGAGTCGGCAAAACCGGAACCTCCAAAATCCAACCCTGAGAATTCGGCAAAGCCTCCAAAGTCCAACACCGAAGATTTCAAAATTGAATTTTAAATAGCCGTCCCCCAAACCAACCGGAACCTATCAACTGCCGATAGCCGTACCTGTTTCAAATTTCCGGCTCTATCCCATTACAAGAAACAATTTTGGGCACATCCCGACTGATATTAAAAAAATCACTACCTTTGCAACGCTTTTACGTAAAGACCCTCTCAAAAGGAGGTATTTGTGTGATGGTGAATTGAATATTAACAATTTAGAGTAACACGATCAAAATGAAATCAATTGACGTTAAGGGCACAGCCCGCAGCGAATTCGGCAAGAAAGGTGCCAAGAAAACAAGAAAGCAGAATCTTATTCCCTGCAATCTGTACGGTGTAGAGAGAGACGAAAAAGGACTTCCCGTAGCCAAGGCTTTCAGCGTAACACTTGATGAGGTACGTAACCTTGTTTATTCGCCCGATATCTACTCAGTCAACCTGACGATTGACGACACCACAGTTCTGGCAATTATGAGGGAGATACAGTTCCATCCCGTAAAGGACAACATCCTTCATATTGACTTCTATCAGATTACCGAGGATAAACCTATTGTTATGGCAGTCCCAATTAAACTGAAAGGTCTGGCAGCCGGAGTAAAGGCCGGCGGTAAACTGAAACAGATCATGCGCCGGGTAAATGCCAAAGCTGTATATACGGCCATACCCGAACAGATTGAGATTGACGTCACACCTCTTACAATAGGTAAATCATTCAAGGTTAGTGATTTGAAATTTGAAGGTATCAAGTTTACAAGTCCTAAGGATGCCGTAATATGTTCAGTTGTTACAACACGTGTAGCCGCTGCCGATGAGGAAGAAGGAGCAGCTGAAGAGACAGAAGAAGCTTCAGAAGCAGCTGACACAGAATAAATAGACCCTGATGAAGTATCTGATTGTGGGTTTGGGTAACCCGGGCGCTGAATACCAAGNNACCCGCCACAACATAGGATTTATGGTATTGGATGCCCTTGCTAAGGCATCCGATACTGTTTTTGAGGACAGGCGATACGGCTATGTGGCCTATATGCGTCTGAAAAACCGCAATCTGGTACTTCTTAAGCCGACAACTTTCATGAACCTGAGCGGTAATGCCGTGCGATACTGGATAAACAAAGAGAAGATCCAACCGGAGAATCTCCTGGTAGTCGCCGATGATCTTTCATTGCCGCTTGGTAAAATCCGTCTTAAAGGACAGGGCAGCGGAGGCGGTCACAATGGTCTTGAAAACATAATCCAGACACTCTGCTCACAGCAATTCGCACGCCTTAGGTTCGGTATCGGCAATGATTTCCCTATGGGTGCGCAGATTAAGTTCGTGCTGGATGCCTTCGATGAAGAGGAAAAGAAAATAGTGGACGAACGGATACCGGTAGCGGTCGATGTTGTCAAAAACTTCTGTCTGACCGGCATTGACGAAACTATGTGCAAATTCAACAACAAGTAAACCCGATGGAGGCCCGTATAGACAAATGGCTGTGGTCGGTACGGATATATAAAACCCGCACCATAGCTGCCGAAGCCTGTAAGAAAGGGCGCATCTCAATAAACGGAGTACAGGCCAAACCATCCAAAATAGTCAAAGAGGGCGATGTTGTGCAGGTGCGCAGGACCGTCACCTATTCTTTTAAGGTACTAAAGGCCATAGAGAACCGTGTTGGGGCAAAGGTTGTGCCTGAGATGATGGAGAACATCACCCCTCAGGACCAATACGACCTGCTCGAAATGAAGAGGTTAAGCAGTTTTGCGAAACGTGCCGCCGGACAGGGCCGTCCCACAAAGAAAGAGCGCAGGGATATGGAAGAATTCCTCTTCAGCACCCCCCTTGAACTCTCCGACGATGAATTTGATTTTGATGATTGATACTGTTCCCCCTACCATTCACGTTTCCCAACCAGCTCGATGATACGGACCACCGTCATCATGGCCTTTTCCATGCTCTGCACCGGTATCCATTCGTAACGGCTGTGGAAATTCATCCCACCGGCAAACAGATTCGGACAAGGCAGTCCCTTGTATGACAACTGCGCTCCGTCAGTGCCGCCGCGAATAGGCACCTTCACAGGATCCACTCCAACCAGTTTCATTGCATCGGAAGCTATATCAACTACGTATGGAACCTTATCAATCTGCTCCTTCATGTTGTAGTACTGGTCACTCACTGTACAGATAACGGTATCCTTGCCATATTTGTCGTTCATCTTGACGGCAACACTGTTTGCAAACGCCTTGCGGGCCTCAAATTTGGCGCGGTCATGGTCCCGGATTATAAAGGTTGCGGCAGCATGATCCACCTCACCCGACAGACCTATCAGATGGTAGAATCCCTCGTAACCCTCGGTCGTGGCAGGCGTCTCGTTTGCAGGGAACATCTCTATAAACTCGGCGGCCAGCAGTGAAGCATTGATCATCTTTCCCTTGGCATAGCCGGGATGCACCTCCAGCCCCTGAATCTTGAATACGGCCTTGGCGGCATTGAAGTTCTCAAACTGGATCTCGCCCACCTCACCGCCGTCAACGGTATATGCGAATTCACATCCAAACCGTTCCACGTCAAAATTGACTGCACCCATACCTATCTCCTCGTCGGGATTGAAGCCCACGCGCACCTTGCCGTGCTCTATCTCGGGGTGCTTTTGCAGATATTCAATCGCAGTAATTATCTCGGCTATTCCGGCCTTGTCATCAGCGCCCAGCAGAGTCGTGCCATCGGTCACAATAATGTCTTCGCCCTTATGGTCAAGCAGTTCGGGAAACAGACTCGGTGAAAGCACTATATTCTGTTCCTTATTGAGCACAATATCGCCGCCGTCATAATTCTTCACTATACGCGGTTTTACATCCTTTCCGCTCATTGAAGGACTGGTGTCAATATGCGATATAAAACCTATGACAGGAACCTTTTTTTCCGTGTTTGCGGGAAGTGTGGCATAGACATATCCCTTGTCATCCATATAGACCTCTTCCAGTCCCATACCTTCCAGTTCGGCCTTGAGCAGGCGTGCCAGATCCTTCTGTTTCTCAGTGCTGGGAACAGTGCTTGAATTCTCATCGGACTGCGTATCTACAGCCGTATATCCCAAAAATCTCTTTATAAGATCCATTGTTATTTGTATTAAAGTATTATTATTCTCCAAATATAGGAATAATCGGTTATTTGATAAAATTCACAGTCGTCCAATCCTGGTCAATGCTTGTGCTAAAGAAAGAATAAAGGGAGATTAAAGGAAAGCCATACCCTTTTATGCAAAAAAGCCGCTACAATACTGTGCGGCTTTTTGTATGAGAGGGTAAGCTTACTGTATCGCGCCGCTACAACCGATGTACCTTTGCTGCCGTCAAGCCCTGGAGGATTAAAAGGGAGCTGGCCGTACAGGACTTACCCGGCACAAAGATACGTCTTTTGCATAAAAAAACAATCCTATATCGAAAAAAACAGTAATTTTGCTATTTCAGAAAACAACAATATGCAAAATCAAAATCAGGATAACAAGACAAATAAAATAATTAAGGTAAACATATTTCAGACATCGATGACGCTTGGCACGTATCTGGGATTGTATCTGACACTAGTCAACCTTACTTTCGTGCTCGCCTTAAAATTCTCCCTGTTCAACCTGCTTTTTATCCCCCTGTTCCTGGGTATTCCGGTAGCAGCATATTTCATTCAGAAGATATTCCGTGATCGGAACAACCTAAAATTTTTTCCTATTCCGGTCTCCTGGATCATAGCCCTGCTGACATTCATTTTTGCAACAGTGCTTTCATGTGTAATAGCCTTTCTCTACCTGCAATTTCTCGACAACGGAGCATTGGCAACCGGTATTATGGCTAAATTCGAAACAATAAAAGCCGCCGGCTTAACCAATGTAACCGATCCCCAAATGATTGAAACCTACAATAATTCCATTAGCAATATGGAACAAAACATAAAGTGGTTCTGTTCACTCACTCCATTGGAGATGACAAAACTGCTCATACAATCCTGTTTTATGTGGGGTAACTTAATTTCCCTGTTTGTTGGCCTTATAACTTCAAGAAACAGAATTAGAAACTTATTAAAATAAGCGATATGGACCTTTCAATTATAGTACCGCTCTTCAACGAAGCCGAATCTATTCCCGAGCTGTTCAGATGGATTTCAAAAGTCATGGCTGAAAACAGATTCAGCTATGAGCTGATTTTCATTGATGACGGCAGCACCGATGACTCCTGGAAAATCATAGAAAAAATCAAAGCCGATAACCCCGAAATTGTGAAAGGGATCAAGTTCCGCCGTAACTACGGCAAATCCCCCGCCCTGTTCTGCGGTTTCGAAATGGCACAGGGCGATATTGTAGTCACCATGGACGCCGACCTGCAAGACAGCCCCGAAGAGATACCCGAAATGGTGCGCATGATACGCGAAGATGGTTACGACCTGGTTTCGGGCTGGAAAAAGAAACGTTATGACGGCAAATTGTCCAAAAACCTGCCTTCCAAACTGTACAATTGGACCGCCCGTAAAGTAACCGGCATCAAGCTGCACGACATGAACTGCGGCCTCAAGGCATACCGCCGTGAAGTGATCAAAAACATTGAGGTGTACGGCGAGATGCACAGATATATACCCTTCCTTGCAAAGAACGCCGGATTTGACAATATAGGCGAGAAGGTGGTACAGCATCAGGCCCGTAAGTTCGGCAAGAGCAAGTTTGGCTTGAGCCGTTTTGTGAACGGCTATCTGGACCTTTTGTCACTATGGTTCCTGAACCGTTTCAGCAAGCAGCCCATGCACTTTTTTGGGCTATGGGGGTCTATCATGTTCGTCATAAGCCTCATTGCCGTTGTCGTGATAGGAGTAAGCAAACTGGTCGCCTTGTCACATAACGTGCCGGCACGCCTGATATCCGACAACCCCTATTTCTACATCGCTCTGACCGGTATGATATTGGGCACTCTTATGTTTCTGGCCGGATTCGTGGCCGAAATGATAAGCCGGAGCTCGCACAACCGCAACGACTATAACATCGAAAAAGAGTTAAAGTAACCTGTAAGACAATGAAAAAATGGCACTATCCTTTTCTGGCATTCCTTTTGATAGGCAGCATAATAATATTGTCCAAAAGCAAAAAAGCCGCTCCTGAATATATGACCGACGAAGGCATGGTTTTCGGCACCGTGTACCGTATAACCTATCTTCATAACGAGAACCTGCGGGAGCGGATAGAAGAGACTCTGGCGCTGGTTGACAACGCCCTCTCCATGTTCAACAGCGAATCGGTAATATCGGAAGTAAACCGTTCGGAAACCATACAGGTCACCGACAGTCTGTTCCTTAAGGTCTATCGCCGCGCCATGGAGATATCGGAATGGACCGACGGTGCGTTTGACATAACCGTTGCTCCGGCTGTCAACGCCTGGGGATTCGGATATGATCAAGCCAAACAGATAGAGGAGTCAACCCTTGACAGTCTGCGTCAGATAGTGGGCTACACCAAGATACACGAATCGGACGGTCTTATAACCAAGGATGACCCGCGCATCATGCTGGACTGCAGCGCCATAGCCAAAGGATTCGGCTGTGATATGGTCGCCGCCCTGCTCCGCTCCGAGGGAATAGCAGACTTTATGGTCGAGATTGGAGGCGAGATTGTGCTCTCAGGCAGTAATCCCAAAGGCAATCCCTGGAGTATAGGCATAAGCAAACCTATCGATGACACTCTCTCCATTGATACCCGGATCCAATCTGTTATCCGCACCACCCATATAGCTCTGGCCACATCGGGCAACTACCGCAATTTCTATGTCAGGGATGGCCGCAAGTTCGCCCATATCATTGACCCGCACACCTGTATGCCCGTAAACCACAACCTGCTCTCGGTCACGGTTCTTGCACAGGACTGTGCTACAGCCGATGCTCTGGCCACCTCCATGATGGTAATGGGAATGGACAGTGCCCTGACCATCTGCTCCCGTCACCCCGAGATAAAAGCCTACTTCATATATCAGGCCGACGACGGCAGCCTTGCCACACTCTCAACACCCGGCCTGGATGTAGAATAAAATCAGGAGAGATTCTGTTAAGCTCAATAATTATAAATATATTTGCAATAAACGAGGCTGAAACTATACACTTTTTGGAATAATACCGGAAATCGGTGGATGGCAATATAACTATAAAGAGTCGTTGCCGGAGCTGTGGAATGTTTCCCGGCACCGGCAAAAGCTGGATGCTGACGGCCGTAATTACTGCGTGCTGTTTGCTGTCAGGCTGTCGGCATTCCGGATTGTCGCGGGTGGAAAGGCTTATGGAGAATGACATTGAGGCGGCCGACTCCCTTATCAGCGCCATGAATAAGCCCACAGGCAAGCGCGGCCGCGCACGCTATGCCCTGCTTAAAACACAAATAGATTACAAACTGTACCGCCCTGCCCTTAATGAAAACGGCATACGTATAGCCACTGACTACTATGGCAGAGACCGAAAGAGCTTCCACGCGGCTATGGCATGGTACAGCCTGGGATGCGTATCGGCAGAACTTGGCAGGGACAGCACTGCCGCCGATGCCTACCTCACGGCTCTGCGCCTGTTCCCTGACACGCTGGTTCGGTATTACGCACTGGCTCAGCAGAACCTGAGCTATATCTATCTTGAGCATAACATGAAAGATGAAGCAATCCGGTTAATCAAATCATGCCGCACTAATGCTGTCCGGCTGAATGACTCCGCCGCAATAGCATTCTGTGAGTTCAATATAGCTAACTCACTGCTTTATAATAACGAATACGACTCTGCCCGGGTTATGTTTCTGAAACTCAAGGATAACCCATGGATGACACCCGGCACAAAAGATGTTCCGTTACTCCAGTTATCTAAGATTGCATCTCTTGCCGATAGCGACTTTGAAAAATCAATTGAATATGTTGATTCTTTCATCAAACGTAACCGGCATCAATTACCATACGGCGCCGCCTATTCCCTTAAAGCAAATGCATGTTACATGCTCAATCAGATAGACTCCGCCTTTCATTACTACACATTATCACTTTCCGACACAAATGACCCCTATACTATCTGTGACACCTACCGCCGTCTTTCCGAGATACACTCACTAAAAGGCAATACAGATTCAGCAACATACTGTTCTAAACAGGCAAGCTCATGGACCGACTCCATTGTCTTTGCATCCAATTCAGAAGACATATTCAGAGCACTGCTTAACTACTCACAATCTGACACCTCTCCTAAAAGTCTTTGGAGCTCCCTGTTTAAAATAGTTCTTTTCTCAGCACTCTTCATCATTGTATCATATTTATTAATCTCTTTTAACAGAAGAAAAATAGCCGCTTCCGGCAACAAGACAGATAACTCTGCTGCAGAACCGGCAAAGGACACGCACTTAGAGGCCATTGAAGATTACGCCGGCGATATAAATGAATTCAAGCAAAGCGAGTTGTTTGAGTTAATGGTAACAGCCATAACTAAACAAAAGGAATTATCAGTAAAACAAAAAACCGATTTTATAAATGAATTCAGGAATTTATTCGTCAGACCAAGGGCACATCTGGCAGCCTCATATAATTTGAATGATGATGATATTGATTTCTGTATTTATTCATTATTGGGTTTCAAGCAAAAAGACTTTTTTATATTGTTTTTTAACCCGCACCCTCGCATGATCAAGTATAGACTTAAAGAAAAACTTCCAATATCTCTGTTCGACTATATTTTCAACCCCGAAACAGCATAATGAAGATGGAATTTTGTATGAAACGGGCGCTATTTCTTATACTCTTTATAATCCGGAGCGTTATAGGAGTTGCACAGGCGGGAGATTCGGTTGTGTCTGTCCTGATTGGTGAGACACTCTCATGGGAGCTTATTGAGAAAGGGAATGGGTCCTGATTTCGCCAATTCTGCTACTGCCCAATTATTTCAAGGAAAACAAACAGAGAGTTGAACTAAAAGAACCCGATTTAAAATACGAATATGGCGTGCCGGCAAGTATAGCGGCTCCAATCCTGGTTGAGAAAATAAAAGAATTAATG
>DDLZ01000037.1 GCA_002340405.1 Bacteroidales bacterium UBA2559 | reverse complement strand
GCACTGTCGGCATCAAAAGCCGGTGCAGTCGTATATGTCGTAACAATATTCGCCCTCTTCTTCTTACCAATGTTTCCGCAAGCTACTGCGGTCAGTGTCAGGGCAAGCAGTATGTATGAAATCTGTCTCATTTCAGGTTAAGTTTCCAGGTTGTACCATCCTTGGTGTCCTTTATTTCAAATCCCAAAGCAGCAAGTTCATCGCGTATCTTGTCGCTGACAGCCCAGTCTTTGGCAGCCTTTGCTGCGGATCGTTGCTCCAAAAGCATATCCACAACTCTGCCGAAAACCTCTTCACGGCCGCTTTCACCACCATATTCGGGTCTGATACCAAGAATATCGAACAGAAATGTATCAAACAGGAATCTCATTTCGCCGACATCGGACCCCGTAAGTTGTGTATTGCCGTCAACAGCCTGATTGATGACCTTTGCAGCATCGAACAGATGGCTGATTGTTATCGGGGTGTTCAGATCATCGTTCATAGCCTCATAGCACTTCGCGGTGAACTCCTTTATATTTACGGTGCTCTCTGCGGCAGGCACGATATGGTCAATAGCACTGTAGGCCTCCAAAAGCCGGTTCATGGCTTTTTCAGCTGCCTGAAGCGCCTCATTGCTAAAATCTACCGTACCTCGGTAGTGGGACATAAGTATGAAGAACCTTATGGTCATAGGACTGTAGGGCTGCTGCAAGTTCTCATTGTTACCCGTAAAGAATTCATTCAGGGTGATGAAGTTGCCCAAGGATTTGCCCATCTTCTGGCCATTAATGGTAATCATGTTGTTGTGTATCCAGTAGTTGACCATATCATGCCCCTGAGCGGCTACAGCCTGCGCTATCTCGCATTCGTGATGAGGGAAGATAAGATCCATGCCGCCTCCATGAATGTCAAATCTCTCGCCCAGATATTTACGGCCCATGGCGGTGCACTCGCAGTGCCACCCGGGGAATCCGTCACTCCAGGGTGAGGGCCAGCGCATGATATGTTCGGGCTGGGCCTTTTTCCAAAGAGCAAAATCCGAAGGGTTGCGCTTCTCCTCCTGTCCTTCAAGTTCGCGTGTGGCGTTAAGCACATCGTCGAGATTGCGACCTGAAAGTACGCCGTAATGATGGTCAATGTTATATTTGTTTACATCAAAATAGATGCTTCCCCCGCTTTCGTATGCATAGCCGGCAGCCAGTATCTCCTTTATCAATCCTATCTGCTCGATTATGTGACCCGATGCCTGAGGTTCTATGCTGGGCGAAAGAACATTGAGCGCCTCCATTGCCTTATGATAGCTCAGTGTGTAATAATGCGCCACCTCCATAGGCTCCTGCTGACTGAGACGGGCCTTTTTTGCAATCTTGTCCTCGCCATCATCGGCATCATGCTCCAGATGTCCCACATCGGTTATATTTCGTACATACCGTACTTTGTAACCGAGATGTGTCAAATAACGGAACAGTATGTCAAAGGTTATGGCAGGACGGGCATGTCCCAGATGGGGGTCGCCATATACGGTGGGACCGCACACATACATACCCACATGAGGAGGGTTGATGGGTTTAAAGAGTTCCTTCTTGCGGGTCAGAGTATTATAAACAGTCAGTTTGTGTTCCATAATCAGTTTTTAAGGGTGTTTTCAATAAGCCTGAGAAGCCTCTCCACAGCCTGCTCTTCAGGTATATTCTTTTCTATGCATTCCTTACCGCGATAGAGGCTGATGCGGCCGCGACCTGCTCCGACATAGCCGAAATCGGCATCGGCCATCTCGCCCGGACCGTTTACTATGCAGCCCATGATAGCGATCTTGACCCCTTTCAAATGTCCGGTGGCAGCTTTTACACGCGCAATGGTCTCCTCCAGATTATAGAGTGTCCGACCGCAACCGGGGCAGGATATATACTCCGGCTTGCTGAATCGAATGCGTGCAGCCTGTAAAATAACCTCCTCGGTTGAGCGCAGCTGCTCCTCAGATATGGCGTTGCCGCTGTTTTCCAACCTAAGGTCACGGGCTTTACCGTCAATAAGCAGTGCTCCCGCATCCATCGCCGCTTTAAGCTGTAGATTCTCAAGGATATTTTCGCTGTAACTGAGCTTCAGAATCCCCTCCTCTATCACGGCTGATGCCCGTACCTGAGCACTCTTTTGAATGTAATCCACCAGCTTGCGGGCAACCGGGATCTCCCGCTCGGGAGCTTCCGAAAGAGAGACTCTTATGGTATCGCCTATCCCTTCGGCAAGCAGCGCACCGATTCCCACAGCGCTCTTTATGCGTCCGTCCTCACCCTCGCCGGCCTCAGTCACCCCAAGGTGTATCGGGAAAGCCATCCCTTCGCGGTCCATCTCGCGGACCAGCAGTCTCACGGTTTGGATCATTACCACCGTATTGCTGGCCTTGATCGATATGACCACATCCATAAAATCCTTTTCCGCACATATACGCAGAAACTCCATGCAGCTCTCCACCATTCCTGCCGGCGTATTGCCGTAACGGCTCATTATACGGTCTGAGAGCGATCCGTGGTTTACCCCTATGCGGATGGCCGTGCCATGCAACCTGCATATATCCAGGAACGGGACAAAACGGTCATATATACGGTTAATCTCACGGGCATACTCGGCATCGGTATATTCCAGATGTTTGAAGGTGCGTGCAGGGTCAACATAATTGCCCGGGTTTATACGGACCTTATCTACATATTGCGCCGCAACATCGGCAACGTCAGGATTGAAGTGAACATCGGCAACCAGGGGGGTGTCGTAACCGCGTGCCTTTAATTCCTCCTTGATGTTCTGCATGTTCAATGCTTCACGCCTGCCTTGAGCCGTCATTCTGACCAGCTCCCCTCCTGCTTCAATTATGCGGATGGCCTGATCTACACATGATCGGGTATCCATAGTCGGGGCGGTGGTCATGGACTGCAAGCGTATGGGGGCCTGACCTCCTATTGTGGTGGTTCCTACACGTACGCTTACTGTTTTTCTGCGGCTATAAACGGCCATAATCAGTTGGTCTTGAAGCTGTATTTTATCTGAGCCAGATCGTTGTTGGCTTCTACTATTTTCTCTTTCAGTCCCTCTTTGTATTCCGCCAGACGGCCGGCAAGTTCCAAATCGGACAGGGCAAGAATCTGGACGGCCAGTATGGCTGCGTTCAGAGCGCCATTAACTCCTACTGTGGCAACCGGAATGCCGGGAGGCATCTGGATAATGGAGAGCATGGAGTCAAGACCGTCAAGCATCCCTTTAATTGGAACGCCTATAACCGGCAAAGAGCTGTTTGCCGCTATCACGCCGGGCAGAGCTGCCGCCATGCCGGCTGCTGCGATTACCACCTTTATGCCTCTGCCGGCTGCACCCTTCGCAAACTCTTCAACCTCGGAAGGGGTACGATGGGCAGAAAGTGCGTTCATTTCGAACGGCACCCTGACGCTGTCCAGAAAGACAGCCGCCTTTTCCATTATGGGCAAATCCGACGTGCTGCCCATGATAATGCTTACAACAGGTTTCATCTCTTTATATTTATTTTATCTCTTTCTAAGTCTTGCTACCGGAATGCCTATCTGCTCACGGTATTTGGCTACTGTGCGACGTGCTATCTTAAAGCCGCGTTCAAGCAGCATTGAAGCCAACTCCTCGTCAGTCAACGGAGAGGCCAGGTCTTCATTGGCAATCAGGTCTCTTATTATACTATGAATCTTTTTGACAGAGACCTTCTCGCCGCTCTTTTTTCGTACTCCATCGGTAAAAAAGAACTTCAACGGGAAGGTTCCGAAACAGGTTTGCACATATTTACCGCTTGTCGATCGGGATATGGTTGATATATCATATCCGGTCATCTCGGCAATATCTTTAAGTACCATAGGTTTAAGCTGTGACTCATCACCCTCAAGAAAAAAAGTACGCTGCTTCTCAATGATTGCCCGCATGGTGCTTGTAAGGGTCTGTTCACGCTGTTTGAGCGCCTGAATAAATCCTCGGGCAGCATCCAGTTTCCGCTTCAGATATATTGCGGCATCACGTTGGTTGCTTTTTCCGCTCTTTATCTGATTATCCAGCATATCGGAGTATTCACGGTTTACCCTAAGAGTGGGAATATTACTACTGTTTAAGGTAAAACTGATCTCATCATCATTATAGCAATCCACAATAAAGTCAGGTACGATATGTTGCCTGCTGCTCCCGATCGTTTCACCCAAGGCACTGCCGGGACGGGGGTTGAGCTTAAGCAGTTCGGCCATTACCTCGTCCATGGTTTTTTGGTCCAGCCGGAGTTTTTCAGCTATCTTATCCTGACGTTTACGGGTGAATTCGTCAAACATATTGGCTATTATGGTCTCCTGGAGCTCTTTTAAAGGTGAATCAGGTTTGCGGCGTATCTGAATGAGAAGACACTCCTGCAGGTTACGCGCACCTATGCCGGCAGGATCAAAGTCCTGGATAACCAGCAGTACCTGCTCAATTTCATCGACCGTTGCATCGAGATTGTGATAGAATGCAAGGTCGTCCGATATGGATTGTAAATCCTTGTCAAGAATACCGTCGTTATCAATTGAACCGATAATATACCGGGCAACCTCAAGTTGTTTCTCGGTCAAGTCCCGCTCGCCTAACTGTTCGTTCAAAATATCATAAAACGAACGTGATTCTGCCACCGGGATGTTAACGGCAGGACCCTTTGTCGAGGGGTAATAATCATACCAACCGTCATCATCACCGTAATCGCTTTGTACCTCATTGTTGTCGGCATACCGCTCGGCAATGCTGTCGTCAGCCTGATCATTGGATTCTCCTGCAGAGTAGATGTCATCGGACTCCTTTTCACTGTCGTCAGAGAGAGCTCCCGCAACACTCTCTTCAAGAGTGGGATTATCGTCAAGTTCCATACGGATACGCTCTTCAAGCTCGACTGTTGAGAGTGCAAGCAGATTGGCCTTAAGCACCTGTTGCGGCGAAAGGGTCTGTACCTGTGTCTGGGTCTGGGTTTGTGTCTGGGTCTGTATATTCCTTATGTCAGACATTCCTTTGCGTCTATTTTCAATAATCGAAACTGCTTCCACCTATGAACTCGCGTACCAACGATGTGGGCGGCAGATTCTGGCTGGGAATAGTATGAAACAATTTTAGGAAATCTCTGAGCTGCCGTGCCTTGGTATATTCGGGACAGTTCTCGGGAACCTCAGCCAGAATGGGGTCAACCATATCCTTTATTACAGCTATCTCAAAAAGCATAGCTGAGTTGAACATGGCATCGGCATTCTCCTGATAAGGGAATATCCACTTCTCCTCACCTGCACGGACTGAAGTCCACCGTTTTATGGTATCGCGTGCCGAGTATGAACGGTATTTGTAATCACGTGTTATACGACGCAGTAACCGATTGTCGGTGGTTGGGATATAATTGTGCTCATCAATGCACATACTGGTCAATGCCGATACATATATGAGGTATTTGGTGTCGTCCGGAATATCGGGCATCAGGTTGGGATTAAGGGCATGGATTCCCTCTATCAGCAAAATACCGTCATCCTTATCAAGCGACATCTCAGCGGCAGTGAATTCCCTTACTCCGCCTTTGAGGAAATTGAAGGTAGGCGGCTGTATGGTCTTGCCGGCCAGAAGATCTTTCAGCTGACTGTTAAAGAAGGGCAGATCAATGGCATAGAGCGACTCGAAGTCATGTTCTCCGTTTTCATCAAGTGGCGTTTGGTCGCGGTTAAGGAAATAATCGTCAATCGACAAAACCTTTAGTTTCAGCCCTTGAGCCAATAGCTGCACCTGCAGCCTTTTGCTGAATGTGGTCTTACCCGATGATGAAGGTCCGGAAACCATTACAAGTTTAAGCCCCTTGCCCTGACTGCGACGTTCCATGATACTGTCGGCAATACGGACAATCTTGTTGGATTGCAGAGCCTCGCCCACGTTTATCAACATATTTGACTTACCTGCAATTATTGCTTTGTTCAGCTCGCCCACCATGGAGAATTCAAGAATTTTCATCCATTTGTGGTGTTCATTGAAAACACCGAACATCTTTTTCTGTGAAACTATGGGCTGCAGATTGTACAGGTCCTCTTTGTTTGGAATACGTAATAACACACCCTGTGCCAAAGGTTCAAGACCAAAAACCTTAAGGCAACCGGTACTTGGCGGCAAAATGCCAAAGTAACAGTCAGGCATACCGTCAAGCGTATAGTATTCCGTATATATTTTTCCGGTAGTTTCCAACAAATCCACCACATCATCTCTTCCGGCATTTTTCATCATCTCTATTACTTCGGTAGTATGGGCCGCGTGGTGAATGAAAGGTATATTTCTCCCTATTATGCTGCCCATACGCTCGTTTATCTTTGAAACAACATCATTATCAAGTTCCCTGTCAATCATTATAGGGCAATAAAGGCCTCTTGAAACAGCATTGGCTACACGTACCTTTCCTCCAGGATATAGTTCACTGACAGCTTTCGAAAGGACAAAAACCAGCCCAAATGAATATACGCGTATTCCAAAATCGCTTGAACCATCCATAAATTCGACATCGCTATTCTCATACACGCGCGCATCCATTCGCGTCAATTTACCGTTTAAACTTACACAAAGCGGATTACCTTTTAACTTAATATCCACCTGGTTGAATAGCTCCTGAAAAGTGACACCCGGATCGGCATCGAAAAAACTTTCCGTATTCTTACAGTAGATTTTCATAAAAATTTCGGTTTGTTTTGTTGTATTGAAAAAGCAAAGGTACATCTTTTTTAAAAATTAGTGGTAACTTTGCAGCTTTGAAAAAGACTTTAAACTAAAATTAAGATTAAAATGAAAAAAATCAAAGTATTAGCACTATGTGTAGCTGTTACCACACTCTTTTCATGTGGTGGCAGTTCAAAACCCGGCAAAGTGGTTATGAACAACGCAGTTGACACTGTTTCCTATTCAATAGGTATGGGCCGTGCAGTACGTGCCTACAAAAGCCAACTTATGAACGCAGGAATTGACTCGACTGTAATGAAGTCGTTCGTCAAGGGTTTCCTTGATGCGGCCAAGAATCCCGATGATGCAGCCCAACTTGCATACTGCATCGGATTTGAGATTGGTGCAAGTGAAATGACCGAATCTTATAACGGACTCAGTGCCCAGATGTTCGGAACCGAGAGCGGTACTACATTCAACCGCGCCAACTACCTGAACGGATTTGTTGACGGCATGTTGGACAACTGGAAGGTAATGTCTTTTGAGGAAGCCGATGAGACTTCAAACCGTCTGTATCAGTACTTCAGCGACCTGCAATTTGTACAGAACCG
>DDLZ01000107.1 GCA_002340405.1 Bacteroidales bacterium UBA2559 | reverse complement strand
GAGTAATACCAGCGTTACAACAGCAAGCACAACTGTTATCCAAAGATCCATTCCATAACGTCCGCCTACGGTAAAATGTAATATCACATAGATTATGACTGCTGTGAGCCAGAAAAGAAAATGGGAGTAGATATGCATCATCGAATATAGTATTACAGACGATGCCGCCCTCTTCTTTCCAATATATTCCGACATCCCCAGAACACGGTAGGGCTCGCCGCCCATCAGACCCAACGGGGTGACATAGTTGAGCGCATAGCCCGACAGCGTAAGTTGGAACACCTTTCCAAAAGAGACTCCGGGTCCTCTCCCGTCATTGATTATCAGATTAAATGAGCAGGCGTTTACAATATATATAAAACCCCAGAGCAGAACAATAACGGGGAACCATATTCCGGCGTCGGAGAGGACACTGCGCAGTTGGGTCCAATCGGTGTCGAAAGTCAAAAGCATGACTATGACCGCCGCCACTCCGAACAGGAAGAATATGTTACTCCACCGTCTATTCATACAACAACTCCTGATTTAGCGGTCATTTCCCGGCAGACCTTCTCGTGAGCCGCTTTCATTCCCCAAAAAATAATGTTCATAACCGTAAGTTCAAAAACAAAATATAACCACGGCCGGCCTGCAAAAAGCGTTATATAAAGCACTATGGCGCGGGTGTTAAAGGTGGAGATATTGGTCCATTTTAACAGCCGGTAAGTCCGCCTGTTGAACTCCCTTCCAAGTTCAGGCGGTATAGTATCGCCATGTTCGGCGCGGATTGCACTCCTTAATTTCTGGAACGAGGGAGTCATACGTTCCTGACTGCGGGTGTAGTTCTGATAAAAAAAGAGCCAGATTTTCCAAAACCAGCCTCTTCTCCATGGCGTACAGGTCTGTTCGGCAGCCAGTTCACGACTATCGTTCAACTCGGAATGGTCGCCGTTGAACAGCAAATATATATTACGGTAATAGTCGGCCAAAGCTGCCTGACGCGTGTGAGAAAGCACTCCCGAGAAAAATCCCAAAATCCATATCCAAATTCCCCAGGGCTGCCCTGTCCCAAATGGCATCGGCTCGGGTGTGAGCCGCAAGACCAGAAACAGGTAAATTGAGAAGAACCACAGATCACCTGCAAATCCGTCCAGCAGCCGTCCCCACAGAGTTTTCTTTCCTGTCAGGCGGGCAAGCTGCCCGTCGGCGCTATCCAGAAAGTTGGCCAGCATAAGCATTATAATACCGGTTATTGTCCAGCCAAGGGAAGAGTGATACCAGCAGAATCCGGCAAAAACGCCCAGGAATATGGAGATTACGGTCACCACATTCGGATGTACTCCAAAAGCATTGAAGAGACGCGCAAAAAGATAACCTATCGGCCGGGTAAACCAAATGTCCAGCCACTCCTCGGTATCCTTTGACTTGAAAGTGGCCTCAATAGCAGCCTTCGTATTTCTTTTCATAAGATTCTGCCGATTATCAAATCTGCAATTGCTTGGGAGGCCTTTTCCCTGCATGTGCGAAAAGTGGGCCAGTCGTTAAAATCAATTATGGTGACCGTTCCGTCCATGCCTATCACNNTACCCCCCCGCCGTAAACATCGACACCCAATATGTCCGATGCGGCTAAGACCGCTTCAGTCAGCCTTCTCATATCAACGGGCGGTGAAATCACGGTATCGTTGTAACTCTCCTGTCCGAACGCAGCGCTTTCTGTAAAAGCAGCCTGACAATCGAGAACACCGGATCCCCTCACACCGTAAAATTTGGCAACCCATCCGGGAACATGCTTCTGAATGACACAATCTACAATGCCCCGTTCTGCCAAAAAAGCCAGTTGTGCAGCACATTCATCCGCAGAGGTCACATATTTTATATCACCGGCTGTCAAGGCATGAATGTCACCCCGTTTTACCCAACAGGGAAAACGGTTCCATCCGTCAGGAGGAGTGCCGGCAGCGCACACCAGACTCTCCGGGATCAGTCCCGTACCCTGCAAAAGCCTTGTCTGGGCTGCGCGACCGCAGTTCCTCACTGCTCTGACACTGTTTACCACGGGAATCGATGCCTGCTCCAGGATACCGAGTGCGGCTTCGCTTCTGACCATATGAAAAACAGCATCACAACCTTCAGGAATTCCTTTAGAAAGCAGTTCCTGTTCGGATATCGTAATGACCCGATGACCGCGTTTTTCAAGAGAACCGGTCACTGAAAGGAAAATAGCGAAGTCATCCGATATACAACCGGACGAGAACTCCTCGGAGCGGCTTATACCCAAAATGTTCATACCCTTTTCGCAGCTATAAGTTCAGCCTTGGCTATATCACTCACATGGTCAACGTCAACTACCTCTCCCATATCAAATGCTCTCAGCTTCATTCCCGACTCAAGCAACTGACGCTGAAAATACCTCATTCTTGTCTGTCCGCTGTCAATGCAACGTGCCAGAATATCAAGCGCATCGGCCTGAAGCGCATAGATACCGGCCGAAACATACCGGCAACCCTCTCCTGAGTCCAGAAAACCGGTAATCCCCATCTCCCTGTCAACACTCACATATAGAGGCTTCTCATCATCAATAAAATCGGTAACGCCCATCATTCCGTCATAATTCGTAACACTGAATTCATCCATCATGGCAGCAAAACGGGCCTCGTAAAAGACGGTATCTACAGTTGTCACGCAAAACCGCCCGCATCCAAGATAGGGCGCAAGCTCCATCAGACTGTGCATCGGTGTAGGAGTCTTTTTCACTACCAGATCAATAGGCATAACTCCGCAAAGGCTGCTTAACAGTCCAACTACATCGCGGTTTTCGCCATTCACAATTACCGCTATCCGGTCGGCCCCGTTACGCATAAAGATGTCTAACAGGCGTTCAATCATTGGAACGCCCAAAATGGGTATCATCGGTTTGGGCAGTACTGAGCCTTCGGCCGCAATACGACTACCTTCACCGGCTGAAATGATGGCATAGCGCATTGTCCTGACCGCAGATAAAACTATTCTTTATCGTCGTCGCTGTCCAGTTGTTTCAGTTTGTCACTGTCATCCCGGCGGTCAAAAAAGAGCTTACTCAAAGGATTGGCACTGATTTCAGCCTCATTGCGTCTGGAACGGATTATGTCTATCGCCGTAAATATTGCCTGACGCATCGACTGCTCATTAGCTATTCCCTTTCCCGAAATGTCATAAGCGGTACCATGGTCCGGTGAGGTGCGTACCACAGGCAGCCCTGCAGTAAAGTTGACACCGCAATCCATATCCAGAGTTTTGAACGGAATAAGGCCCTGGTCATGATACATTGCCAACACCGCATCGAAACAGCGGTAGTCCTTATTGCCGAAGAATCCGTCGGCCGGAAAAGGTCCGAAACAGTGGATACCTTCATCCTGACACTCATTTATGGCCGGCTTAATGATCTTCTCCTCCTCATCTCCCATAAGCCCGTCATCACTCGCATGAGGATTCAGCGCCAGAACTGCTATTCGCGGTATCTCAATATTAAAATCGGTTTTCAAAGAGTGTTGCAAAACCGAAATCTTGCTCTTGATAAGCTCTTTGTTTAACAACGAAGCTATTTTGGATATCGGTTCGTGAACCGTCACAAGCGCTACTCTCATTACTCTGTTAATAAGTATCATAAGCGCCTTGTTACCCTCTCCGAGTTCGGATTCGATATACTCGGTATGTCCGGTAAAATTAAAATTGTCCGAATGGATGCATTTCTTGTTGATCGGGGCTGTCACCAGAACGTCAAACATACCCTGTCTGTACTCTTTGACTGCACGGTCAAGCGCCAGGTAAGCCGCATTACCGCTCTCCTCGGTTGGTATGCCAAGCTCAACCTTAACATCCTCGGTACAACAATTTACCAGATTCAGTCTGTCAGGTACAGCCTCAACCGCACTGTTCACCACATTGAAATTTGTCTGCGAATCAACTGCCTTGCGGTGATATGCGGCCACTTTTGGCGAACCGTACAGTATCGGCGTACAGAACTCGAACATCATTGGGTTGCCAAAAGTCTTAAGAATGATTTCGTACCCTATCCCATTTACATCACCATGTGTGATGCCTACCTTTATTTTTTCACTCATTTTATATCATTATTCTTAATTGTCCGGCTCACTTCACTCAGTGGTTTCCGAATCGGATTCCGGATTGATTGTTACCTCGTCTATAAAATAATTAAATATCTCGGCGTCAATCTCATCGGGCAGCTTCAGAGTGTAGAGGGCCGGCTCTATCCTGCGCATGAGCACCTTTTTCAGATCACCGGGAGCATATACAAATCCCTCAACCACAATAACCCGCTGGTTCTTTTCGTCAACTCTGGATACTGAGACAAAAGGACCTCCCATATCGTAATTCTCCATCTCCCACAATCCGCGTGCTATCTGTGCATAACCTTTACGGACTACCTCATCGGTCACCCTTACAAACGGACGGCTCGTAATCATATACTGTCCCTCACGCGGCCCCGGAATATTCCTCTTCATGACCGAGTCACGCTTTTCGAAAAAATACTCGGGCGTGAACGTATTAGCATCGGTATAAGGATATGAGTATATAACAAAGTTCATGTCCTTATCGCCATTGTCGGTGGTAGCCCAAAAGAAATCCTTGGCAGTCTTCATCCTTCTCATATCCGAAGGCACATAAATTTCACAACCAAACATGCTCTTGACCTTCTCAGCAACTACAGGATGGTGCTTTTCCTTAAGCAGAACTATCTCACGGTTAATTTCAACCTTATCAAAGAAGTCCAGTATTACACTGCCGTTCTTTTCTATATACTCTTTAAACTGATCAACGTCGGGAGCCTGAATTGTCATCACTATCTGCGGTGATGCATAGACATCCCTTGAATATTTAAATTTAGGCTGAGTAAACATTTTGTCATCAATCTTGATAATGATTATGTTGCGGCAATAGCGCAGTGTTCTACTGAAATCCGCTACTTCGGTCCTTGATACCTTAAAGAAAGCTTCCGACTGCGGAAGGCCGAAAATGTCATCGGTAAGAACTTCATAAAGAGCGTCATAAGCTCCATTCTTAAAATCTTCATGGTCGGCAACGACAAGGACCTCATAAGCCGATCCCGTAGCTGTAGGAGTCATTATTGACCTCCCCTTGCCTCCGTCGCAAGAGACCAGAAAAAAGAGTGACAAGGAGATTAATCCGGTAAAAAAATTAAATTGTTTCATATTTATTGGTTTTTATGTTTCATTGTACTCAGCATCCCACATGCAGCCGATATATCCTCTCCGCGTGAAGCTCTGACAGTGGTAAATATGCCGCGGCTCGTAAGCCGGTCGCGAAACTGCAGGATACGCTCCTCGGGCGATGCCCTGAGCGGACTGTCGGGTATGGTATGAAATCGGATAAGATTTACGCGGCAGCTAAGACCCTGAAGCGCCCTGACCAACCGATCGGCATCATCGGCGGAATCGTTTACTCCGTCGAACATAATATATTCAAAAGAGAGTCGCCGCTGATGTCTGAAATCATATTTTTTCAGCACTTCAATCATTGATATCATGGAAAAAGCCTTCTCGGCAGGAACCAGTCCGCCTCTCTTTTCGGGTGAAGAGGCATGCAGGCTGATGGCCAGATGGCAGTCACACTCCTCGATGAACCGCTTAAGTTCGCGGCGCATCCCCACCGTTGAAACCGTTATGCGTCTGGGGCTCCAGCCGAATCCCCAATCGGAAGTCATAATCTCGATCGCCTTCAGGACATTATCAAGATTATCAAAAGGTTCGCCCATTCCCATAAAGACCACATTGGTAAGCGCCTCCTTCTCAGGTAAGGATATGATCTGGTTCAAAATGTCGGCGGTCGAAAGATTTGCACTGTAACGCTGACGGCCCGTCATGCAGAAGACGCAACCCATCTTGCAGCCCACCTGCGATGAGATACATAAAGTTGCCCTGTCATAGTCGGGAATAAAGACCGATTCAATAAAATAGCCGCCCTCAACCTCGTACAGATACTTAACGGTACCGTCAACTGACAACGCCGATCCGACGGGCTGTGACAGAGATACTGTATAGTTTTCCGAAAGTTTGGCTCTGGATTTGAGCGATATGTTGGTCATCTTGTCTATGGAGTCAACCTGCTTTATGTAGAGCCAGTCGGCCAACTGTCCGGCCGCATAAAGAGGCATATCGTTTTCAGCAACCACCTGTTGCAGTTCGGTCATGGTCATTCCGAGAAGATTCTTCATCAACATCCATTTTTATCGCATAAAACACAAAGGTAAAAAAATAATTTATTANNGATTGATATAATTGATTTACCGCAATACGGGGCTTCCACCAGATATGTAAGGAAAACTTTAGCGGCATGTGAAAACGGATATCTGCTGCTTAACATAAGTGGAAAAGAGGTTAAAATAAGCGAAGAATCGGTACTCCGCATGGAGGAGTACGCCTATGCCGCAAAGGCGGGAATGGTCTATTCCGACCATCTTAAAATGAGCGGCGAAAACGCTATTATCCCCGCTCCCGTCATAGAGCTGCAAGAAGGGAGCCTTCGCGATGACTTTGACTTTGGAGCGATAGTGCTGCTTACCCGTGCAGGAATCGATGCCTATTTGACCGAAGAAGAATTGGCCGATCTGGATCTGGCCGGTTTCTACCAGATGCGGCTGGTCATTCAGCAACATCTGCCCATCGTACATCTGAAACAACCTCTGTACGCCGTAACCGAAACCGATTTCCGCACATCGGGACAGAAGCAGTTCGATTATGTTAATCCGCGTAACCGCAGCATACAGATTGAACTGGAGGCCGCCTGTACGGAGCATCTCAAACGGATAGGAGCCTATATAGAACCCGGCACAGGAGCCAAGATCAATGTTGACGAAGGTGATTTCCCGGTGGAAACATCGGTCATTATCCCTGTCAAAGACCGTGCCGCCACCATAAAAGATGCCGTAAAATCGGCTTTCACACAGCAGACCGGCCTGCCGTTTAATATCATTGCGGTTGACAACCACTCCACCGATGGCACCACACAGATTTTGAAGGAGCTTGCCCTCGCCGACAAGCGGTTGGTGCATATCATACCCCGTCAAACCGATCTGGGAATAGGGGGATGCTGGAACCTTGCAGTGAATAGCCCTCAATGCGGCCGGTTTGCCGTTCAGTTGGACAGCGACGACCTCTACAGCAGCCCGCATACACTACAGACAATCGTTGACAAGTTCCGCGAAAAAGACGGCGGATATGCCATGGTCATAGGCAGTTACCGCATGTGCAACTTCCAACTTGAGACCCTGCCGCCCGGAATAATTGACCACCGTGAGTGGACCGATGAAAACGGGCCCAACAACGCCCTGCGCATAAACGGTCTGGGCGCTCCCCGCGCCTTCTACACCCCCGTTGCACGCAGCATAGGATTCCCCAACGTAAGTTACGGAGAGGATTATGCAATAGCCATAAACATAGCCGGCCGCTACAGGATAGGCCGCATATTCGATGAGCTTTATCTCTGCCGCCGATGGGAGGGCAACAGCGACGCCGCCCTGAGCGCCGACAGAATCAATGCAAACAACTATTACAAAGACTCAGTGCGAACGGAAGAACTGAAAAGACGTTTGGCACGTAACAAAATATAAGCTGATGGAAAACATTCTAAAAAATCTCGACAGACACCTTGAAGAGCAACTGGACAGATGGCCTTCATGCCGTAAAGCATTCAACAACCTACGTCGCATCAAGACAAGAGTAATCTCATCGTCAGGACTCAGGTTACAGTTCAATCCCGCCAGAATAATCTCCACGACAGCCGGGATAGACCCCTCCGAAATAGCTGCACGGCGCTGTTTCCTCTGTGCCAAAAACCGTCCCAAAGAACAACAGGTGGCAGACCTGGGCGACGGATATGACCTTCTCGTTAACCCATACCCCATACTCAGGGAACACTTCTGCGTGGTCAGCCGTAAGCATCGGCCTCAAGCCATCAGAGACTGCTATGAAAAAATGGTACAGATAGCCGGGAAGCTGAAGCCGGAATACATAATATTCTACAACGGACCGGTCAGCGGAGCATCGGCACCCGATCACCTGCATATGCAGATAGGCAGCGCCGATAATATTCCGCTTGTAGATATATTACGCGGCAGTGAACCGCCCCGCGGCGATGAGCCTGTAACCATAGAGCCTTTCGGCTTTCCGGTAATAGTATTTAGCGGCTCCGACCCCGAAAAAATGTGGAGCATATTAAACGACATGCCTATATGCGATAACGAATATGAGCCGCGGGTGAACGTACTCTCATTTAACCATAACGGGCAGGTCGTTACCGCCGTCATACCACGCGGCAAACACCGGCCCGACTGCTATTTTGCCCAAGGCGACGACCGGGTTACGGTCAGTCCCGGAGCAATAGACATGTTCGGACTCGTCATAACGCCGCGAAAAGAGGATTTCGATAAACTCAATGAGAGCAAGGTACTTGAAATTTTCCGTCAGGTCACACCTTCGCAGCCCGATATCAAAGTGGGTATAATGGCTGCAAAAGAGATTCGTTTCTGCCTTAATGACAGCTTCACTGACGGCCGCCGCAGTCTTGAAGGCGAGATGACGATCAGCACAGTTCAAGGCAAGCTGAACTGGAGAGGCATACTGGTGGACCAAGTCATACTCACACCCCACGAGCACGGCGGCACATTCACTCTGTACGATGTGACGATAGGCATAGGATTCCACTGGGAGCGGTGTGAAGATCAGACCTTCTCCGGTACCCTCATCTTCGTTCCCGAAGGAGAGAATGTACGGGCCATCAATTTGCTGCCGATTGAAGAGTATCTGACAAGCGTAATATCATCGGAGATGAAACCCTCTGCCCCCAAGGAGTTCCTCAAAGCACATGCCGTAATCTCCCGCAGTTGGGTGCTGGCGCAAATTCGCTCACTCCATCCCTTCAAAACTAACATAGCTAGTTGCTATGAGCAGTCTGACAATCGCATAATGCGCTGGTATGACCATGAGCAGCACAAATTATTCGATGTCTGTGCCGACGATCACTGCCAACGCTACCAAGGACTTACCCGCATAATCAATTCCGCCGCCCTAGCCGCTGTAAGGGAGACATTCAGCGAGATCCTGACATATGAAAACCGTCTGTGCGATGCCCGTTTCAGCAAATGCTGCGGGGGCATAACCGAACAGTTCGACACCTGCTGGCAGGACAAAAAAATACCCTATCTTATACCACTGCGCGACAACAACATAGATAAAAAAGATGCCCTGCCCGATCTCACCGTCGAAGAGAATGCACGCAGTTGGATCCTCTCGGAGCCGGAGTCATTCTGCAATTCCGCAAGCGGCAATATATTGGCCGAATCGCTAAACGGTTATGACCTTGAAACACCCGATTACTACCGGTGGAAAGTGGAATACAGTGTCGAACAGCTCTCTGAAATATTCCGCCGGAAATCCGGCCTTGAGATAGGCGAAATCAAAGATCTGCGCCCTATAAGCCGGGGTCATTCCGGCCGTATAAAGGAGTTGGAGATAGAGGGTACTTTGCGCACCGTCAACATCGGCAAAGAGTTGGAGATACGCCGCTGCCTCTCGGAGTCACACCTGTTCAGCAGCGCTTTTGTTGTCGAAAAAGAGACGGACGCAGAAGGCAGGTTGACAGGTTTCACTCTCCACGGAGCCGGCTGGGGACACGGAGTGGGTCTATGCCAGATAGGAGCCGCCGTGATGGCATCGGAAGGCTGCAATTACCGCGAAATCCTAAGGCACTACTACCCCGGCACAAGCCTGAAATGCTTCTACTCAAATCGTACGGAATAATTTACCGTTACTGATTGACAAACAGTTCGGTACAAAGGGAGTCTGCTGTCACTGATTGACAGACCGGTCCGGCAGAGAGAAAGTTTACCGTTTCAAATAGTTGCGGCGGACGTCGTCGGGGAACTTCTCAATGGCGTAGCGCAGCATTGTACGCGGCATTGTACGATAACGGGGCTCAAGCCACTCCTTAAGAGCCTCAGCATCCCGCTTGCCGGCCTCACGCACAAGCCAACCCACAGCCTTATGTATCAGGTCATGCTCATGATCAATGAGGATATCGGCTATTCTGAAGGTGTCGTCCAACTCCCCGTGACGGATAAACTGCATGGTGCTGACCATACCTATGCGCTGCTCCCATATGGTGCGGCCGTTACGCGCCAAATCGTAGAGTATGGTGCGGTCCTTGTCAAGCAGCCATGTTCCCAACAGATTATAACATGACAGGTCAACAAGGTCCCAGTTGTTTATATAGTCAGTATGAGCAAGGTAAAACTCAATACACTCATGTTGCAATCGGGGATCCCTTTTTGAGTCATCAAAAATCCTCACCAGACAGAGAAGCGCTGCAAGACGCACCTCATGGTATCTGTTGGTTATACACTCCTCAAGATGCGCAAAGCTCACATAGGGCCGGCACCTCTTGACCACGGCACGGGTCACCGGAACTTTGATGCCAAGAAACAGGTCACCCTCGCCGTACTCTCCCGGGCCGGTCTTGAAGAAACGCATCAGTCCCTCCACCTGGGCCGGGTCCCTGTGAAGCATCATCTCATCCAGCAGCCGGTTATTACTCATATCCCAAAGAGGCCAGCATCCGTTCAGCAGCCGAAAGGGTTTCGGGTTTACCGGCATCAACCCACCCTTCGGAAGATACCACAACCTTACGCAGCTTAAGCCTGTCGGCATGCTCCAGGTAGAAACGGGTTATCCCAAACGTCCGGTCGGGAACGGAATCAAGCAGCGGCAGCAGAGTCCGCGACACAACATGTATGCCTTGAAAAGCATAGGGGGTATAACGGCTCTTGTCGAATCCGGCAAGAGGAGAACGTACCCGGCCGGTGCTCTCGTTGCTCCAGCCGCACAACATCCCGTTTACATCAAAATAGAGATACCTTGACGAAGAGCGGCTTGCCACCAACAGCGTAGCATCGGCCCCGCTCTTCCGATGCCCCTCATACAACATCTTAAGGTCGGTTGAAGAGAAAATATCCACATTGTGCACCAACACCGGCTCATCATTGTCGAACAGACGCATTGCCTGACGTATTCCGCCGCCGGTATCCAGCAGCAGGCCGCTCTCATCGGACAGGCGTATGTCAAGACCGAAGTTTGAGTTGTCGGCAAGAAACGCTCTCACCTTAGGCGCAAAATGGTGGATATTGATTACAAAACGGTCAAATCCTGCGGCAGACAGACGACGTATCTGATGCTCCAACATTGTACGTCCGGCCACCTCGACCAGCGCTTTGGGACAGTCGGCGGTCAGGCTGCCCAGTCGGGTCCCCAATCCTGCGGCCAAGATCAACGCATTCATAACTCTTCGCTTATATTCTGTTCGCGATGTTCAAGCAAAATTCTTATTCCGCCCGCAAACTTCTCCTTCAAATGCTCCGCCAGATGGTTTGCACAATAGAGCGAGCGATGGCGGCCGCCGGTGCACCCAAAAGCAACCATAAGATTTGTAAAACCCCGCTTCAAATACTTCCCGACCGACATATCAACCAGCCGGTAAACATTATCCAAATAACTCTGCACCTCACCCTCCTTCTCCAAAAACTCTATGACAGCCGCATCGGCTCCGGTAAACTGCCTGAAGCGCTCGTACATACCGGGATTATGCAGTCCGCGGCAGTCAAAAACAAAACCGCCGCCGTTGCCGCTATTGTCGTCGGGTATGCCGTAACGGTATGAAAAACTTATAATCCGCACCGTAAGACGGCCGTCATCGCCCTTATCGGCCAATGCAAACTGCGGCAAATCCACAATCCGTTGCAGCACCTCTGTCAGATAGGGGTACTCGTAGGCGCCGACTCCTGCATCAAGCAATGTACGTAAATTTGAGATGGCGGCCGGTATGCTCTTGATAAAATAGAGCTTACGTTCAAAATAGCCGCGAAACCCGTAAGCGCCCAGCACCTGCAACGTACGGAACATTGCAAAGTGAAACAGATTTTTAAGAAACACCTCTCTGCTCACATTGCGGCAGCGTTCCAGCGACTTAAGATAAATATCTATAAGATGAGTCTTAAGCTCATCGGGATATGCCGCACTCGCCTGCCACAGGAACGAAGCCACATCATACTCTATAGGCCCGTGGCGTCCTCCCTGAAAATCTATGAACCAGGGCTCTTCGTCCAGAATCATAACGTTACGGGCCTGGAAATCGCGATACATAAAGGTGTCGTAAGGAGCATCCCTGAGCAGCAGCGTGACAAATGCCTCAAAATCGTCCTCAAGACGCGCCTCGTGGAACTCCACTCCCGTAAGCTTAAGAAAATTGTATTTGAAATAGTTGAGGTCCCATAATATACTGCGTCTGTCGAATGACTCACAAGGGAAACAGACCTTGAAATCCAAACCGCTTCCGCCCTTGAATTGCAGGTCGGGCAGCAGACTCATAGTCTTCTCCAACAGCCTGACATGCTCCTCTTCATAATGACCGCTCTCACGGGCACTCCCCATCAGCTCATAGAGTGGATCATCGCCAAGGTCCTGCAGCAGGTAAGACATTCCGCTATCCGATACCGCCAGGATCTCAGGCACCGGCAGCTTCTGACTTCGGAGATGACGTCCTATACCGATAAATGCGGCGTTCTCATCGGGATTCGTACCCTCCACACCTATAATCGTATCACCGTCACACGCCATACGGTAATAGATCCTGTTGGAGCCGGCCGTCTTAAGCCTTGTTGCCTGCCCGGCTTCACATCCGGAATACCGCTGCAACAGTTGTTTTAAGTCATCATTCATAACGAGACCAAAGTTACTCCAACCGAGTCTATTTTGCAATAATGTTTCAGAAATTATTACTCCGGCAAATCAAATTTAAATAACGTCAAAAACTGTTCTTTGACAACAATTCAGTCCCTAAAAAAATGTTTCAACATAAATGCAACAGAATAGGTTTATCATTCGATAGTATTTATATTATATTTGCAAAAAACGTAATTATTTAATTCCA
>DDLZ01000108.1 GCA_002340405.1 Bacteroidales bacterium UBA2559 | reverse complement strand
GTGTCGGCAGTAGCATTTGTGTAACCGCCGTCATATCCCGTGCAGAGAGCACGCTGATAGGTAGCCTGTACTATGTCAAATGCTTTGAGGAAATTCCTGTTTCTGGCGGCAAGAGCCTCCGGATCAGACGCAATGAGTGTATCCTCGGGAGTCATCATGACAAGCGCTTCGGCCTTCATGAGAAGCAGGTCGGTATAACGGTATATAACCCAGTTGGGAGTAGTATTCTGTCTTTGAGTACGATTAATCTGATTGGGCTGTAAGTCACCTGTTGAAAGATTGAATCTAATACCTTCGTCAACATACTTGGAGATGGTAAAATCCGAACCATCGCTGCTTTCAGTTATACTCTCGTAGTAACGGGTATCAAACTTTGATTTGAACACAGTGCCCTGGCCGATCTTCACATTTGTTCCCATCTGGGGATTGGCACGAAGAGAGCCGGCGCTGTTTCTGGTTCCATAATAACTGTTAACAAACGAGTTGCTCTGACTGGACTCGAAAGGCAGTTCGAAAAGGATCTCAAAGGAGTTGCCTTTACCGAAGTTTTCGTTGTAGCTGATGCCCGCATCAGGTGATCCGTGAGTATCCTTGATAAGAGGATAACCGTGGAACAGGTCAATCAGGCAGTCCACACCCTCCTCTACCTTGAGTTTTTCATACTCCTCCAACTTCTGGGCGGTAATCTCATCAACGCATCTGATGCAGTTTTCATAATCGCCTTTCCATAGATAGAGGTCGGCAAGAAGAGCATATATACCAACCTGAGTGAATCGACCGGTGTTGGCTGACTTCATAGGATATTTTACGACGGCATCCTTAACCACAGCTTCCAGTTCTGGTATCATTATGGAGATGACCTCCTCGATAGGAATAGGAGCCACCTTGAATGCCTCAACTCCGCGTGCATCATCGGTTGACGGTTCGGTCACAAAGGGAATTTCCCTGTATGCACGGGCCAGATACCAATGACAAAGATTACGGATAGCCAAAGCTTCGGCCATATTGGCACGAAGATTCTTGGTCGTATAGTTAGGATCCTTCTCATGGATCTTGGGAGCCTCCTTCAAAACCGTATTGGCACGGTTAATGGTGGTATAGAAGCTGCTCCATGAGGTGAAACTGTTGGTCTCCAGAATATTATCTTTAGTTATCTGGACTATATCATTGTTCGCATCGGCCAGGTTGGGATCGGCAATGATGTTATCCGACCTCATTTCGCCCCAAATGGACATTCTGGTGATACAATCCGAAGTTTCAAGTGCCGAATAGGCACCCAATAAAACACTCTCAACATCGGCCTTGTCGGTCCAAAAGTTCTCATAAACTATTTCATTGAGAGGCATCAACGTTAGAAAATCATTACATGACGAGAGCGTGGCACCCGCCAATGCTATGCAGAACAATGATTTTATTTTTTTCATACTATACACTCTTTAAATATTAGAACTGTATTGTTACGCCCATAGTGAATCTTCTGGAACGCGGAGTCTGGTTGCCATCCGTGGCAACACCCATGCCTCCGACGCCAACCTCAGGATCCATACCGGAATACTTCGTAAAGTTAATAAGGTTATTCAGGTTCATATTAATAGATACCTGACTCAGACCTAAGCTTTTGGTGTATTTCGGATCAATCGAATAGGATAGGGCCGTATAGTTCCAGCGAAGGAACGAGCCACTCTCTACATAACGGTCGCTGGGCAATGAGTTGTAACCGTAGTTACGCAGCGCACGCGGCATTACGGTATCGTCACCCTCTACACGCCATCTCCAGTTGATGGCTGCCGACGTATTGTCGGTGTTATACATAGCCTCGGCATTCCTGCGACCCTGATTAACTATCTTGTTACCCCAACGGAAGTTGAACTGATTTCTCCAGCTGAGACGTCCGAAGGTCATATTGACACCGAAACCGCCATTCAGCTTGGGAAGCGAAGTGCCCAGATATACAATATCCAGTTCGTTAATGTTACCGTCATGGTTAATATCTTCGTAGATAGCATCGCCGCCTACAAACTCATATTCGGCGGTGTTGCCGTAAGCAAACATCATGGGTTTTGCACGACCCTTGGAGTTGAGAATGACATTTCCTTCGGCATCCTTTACAACAGGAGCATTTGGTCCGCTGACACCGGGCTCCTCAATTTCGGAGTAGTCGCTGTACTGGTAAACGCCCAGATACTTAAATCCGTAAATCGAACCGAAAGCGTTCTTCAGAGCTACATATGAGAGGTAGCCTGAGAGGTTCTGGAAATTGAATTCGCCATTCTTCTGATCCAGCATTATAGGATTCATTTCCAGGATCTGGTTGGTATTGTCGGCGAACGCTATGTTACCACCCAAAGTAAACTGACCCTTTCTTATGAGTCGGTTTGCATTGAGAGCAAGCTCCCAACCCTCGTTCTTCATTGAGCCTTCATTTACCACCGAAAGACTTGAGAAGCCCGAAGAGGTAGGTATGGGATAATTGGAGTTCAACATTTTGGTAACGGTAGCCGAATAGAGGTCAACACTGAAGGTGAGCCTGTCGCTGAAGAGACCGAAGTCAAAACCGAGATTCCATGTCTGCTTCTCCTCCCACTGCATATTGCTAAGCCTTATGTTTGAAGGATTGATGGTTGATATTCCAAGATAGGCGCTTCCGGCAGAATATTTGCTGTAAAAGAGGCCGTCCTGACCGGGAGCGTTACCGGTAATACCCCAGCTGGGACGGACCGAAAGCATTGTAAGGAGATAGGTGTTACCTACCTTGAAATCACGTAGCGGTGCCATGAAATCTTCATCGATAATATTCCAGCGTGCCGAAACAGCCGGGAATGTACCCCACCGTTTATTATCACCGAACTTGGTGTTACCGTCGGTTCGGGCAGTAAAGTCAAACATATACTTGCCTCTATAAGCGTAGTGTATAGAGAAGGTTCCGTTTACACCCCTGCTGCGACCGGCGCTTGTACTCATATTCTGAATTACGCCGTTNNTGCTGTTACTGCTCGAGACCTGCAGCCTGACCATCGACATGACCGAATGTCCCTCTCTCTTAAGATAAGGTATAAATGTCAATTGATGGGTAGTGGTAATATTTGAACTCTTGCTGGAGTTGTTTGAAGAGCGGTTGGCATTGCTGCCGGCCCAACCGTCTCGATCAAGGCTTGCAGGAGTGAAATTATCACTGCCGCTGTTCTGAACACCAAAAGTCACACGACCGTCATAAGTCAGTCTGGTCTCATCGGAGCCCAGTCCAAGGAGGTTGTAAACCATCTGGAACTCAGGATTGATGTTGAGTGAAAGGTTATGTGACTTCCTTTCGTCAGCCTCGGCAAGCGGGTTTGTCACCCTCGGCAACTCGGATGAAGCGGTTGCAAGCATGTGATAATACTCACCCGTAGGATTTCCAAACTCATCCTCGTAGTAAATGGCAAGGTTGGGCATCATCCTCATTGCGGCGTTGATACTGGCAGGATTGGTCTTGTTCTTGGAATAGACCATACTGAAGTTCGTGACGACCTTGATACGGTCGGAAACGAAATAGTCAAATGCCACACGAGTGGTGAAACGGTTCATCTTCTGACCGATTACCGAACCGGTCTGATCATCGAAACCTGCCGAAATACGGAAGTTGGCCTTCTCGCCGCCTCCCGACACTGCAATATTGTGAGCCTGTTGGAGACCAATCTTCTTTACATGTGATACCCAATCGGTATTGTTGTTGTACATTTCATATTCCGAAAATGTGGGATCATAGTTAAGCTCAATGATATTGGCGGCATTATCGCTCAATTGAGGATTGAAGAATGACTCCTTCAAAAACATTGTGTACTGGTCGCCATTGAGAAGCTTATAACCCTCGGGCTGCCAGTCGGCGTTTACCCTGTATGAGTAGTTAACACGTGTCTGACCCCTGCTTCCGCGCTTGGTCTTGATCTCCATTACACCGTTTGATCCGCGGGCACCCCACTGGGCTGTAGCGGCAGCGTCCTTCAGTATGGAGATACTCTCTATATCCTGAGGATTGATATTGAGCAGCTCCGACACCTTCTCTTCATTGTTGGCATCGTTCTGATAGTCAAAATTGTTCCTGAGGTTGGCATCTATCTCAAAGATATTGCCGTCAACGACAATAAGCGGATTGGCATCGCCGGTCATTGTAGATACACCGCGCAGGTTGATGGTGGAACGGGCACCCAGGTTACCTGAGTCGAACACAATGTCAAGATTGGCGAAACGGCCCTGAATTGCCTCATCGATAGAGGTCATACCAAGATCCTCCAGCTCTTCCATATTAAGAGTCTGAATTGCCTGTGACATCTCACGCTCGGGAATGGGAAGGTGCGAGGTTACAATCCGTTCGGCTGTCACCTCAACCTCGGCAATCTCCGTAATTTCGTTAAGAACTATTTCAAAATAGGTCTTTGTAATGGGAATATTGACAGTCTCACAACCTACGTATGAAACCTCTATCCTATTATTCGGGCTGACCAGTCTGAAAGAGAACTGTCCCTCAATATCGGTGACGGCGCTGGCCACAATACGATTTGAAGCATCCCGTTCTGTAACGTTTACCATCATCAGCGGGCCTTCGCTGTCCGAAACGACACCGCTGATAATGTCACCGGCTCTCTGCGCAAAAAGAAGACCCGGCATAGAGAGCAGGGCCAGAGCCGCTGCTCCTCTCATAAATATATTTTTTATCTGTTTCATCGTCAAATAGTATGCTTGTTAAAAATCAGAAATCGCCGTTGCACAACGTTCCGTCAATCTGATGTATGACCACATAAGATGAGGTCTCTATCTGAGCGGCTGTGGAGACGTCGTTCGTATTGTACTCATACTCACGGCACATGATGTTATATAGAGGCTTACCGCTGCTGCTTATGGCAACAGTAGGATCAATGACCTTTGCACGAGCCTCTCTCATACTAATCTTCCCTTCGGTCGATGCGGCATTATATGCAGGATCGGCCCTCAACTCCTTGTCTGTTTCAGCGTCAACGACAAATATCTTGTTACGCTTATGGTCGTACTTGACACCCAGCTTTACGAACTGAGAATGGACATTCATGTATGCAGTCTCATAATTGGCTTCACCCAGAGGGTTCTCCCTAAGGTCTATGGTAAACTTGCCGTTAGCATAGACGGAGTTATCCTGAATATGATATTTCACGAAGTCGGTGATCTGCTTCTCCATTTTTGCAGTGTACTTACCGTACCAGGGCGTAGTATAGAATACGGAATCCTTTGCAACCGGATCGTTCAGGATGGCGGTGGGAATTGCGTCTGATGAATTCTTCACCATATTTGCATAGTTGTTGAACATGTTCATGATCTTGTCATAACTTGCCTGTACCTTTTCGGCAGGATTACCGCGGAATTCGCCTATATCGGCAATATTGTCGTCATAGACCTGCTTGATCGAATCTATCATTGCCAACGTGTAGAGCCGTCCGGTCTTATAAAGATCCTTCAGAGCTTTCTCGGTGGGAACATACAGCGTATAATGATATGTATTCAAAGTGACCAGGTTCTGGCTTGCCGTAGCATGGTTGTTCATTGTCTTTGAAAAGAGACCTACATTATTCACGCCTGCCTGTGAGATCAGGTAGAAGAACTCCTTAAACTCAGGATAATTTACCGAGTCGGAGAGAATATCATAGACACTGAGCCGTGAAGTCAACAGAGGTCTGTCAATCACATATGTCCTTCCGTTACCGTTGGTAGCGCTGTTTCTGGACTGGTCGTAACGGGTCTTAACAGTGATCTTTTCGGTAGCGAAAGTGTCTATCCTTTCGGTTTCAACCTGATAACCGCCCTTTACCTTACTTGCCAGGGCCTGACCTTCAGGCAGGTTGACGTCAGCCGGATTCCAGTCGAAATAGACGGTTCCGCGACCCTTGGTCTGGAAGTATTTGTAACCGGTTCCCGTCTCGCTGTCTATCTCCTCCACATCACCTATTATAACATGGTAGTCCAGAATATCCTCCAGACGGTCTCTGATCTCGGCATCGGCAACAGTTGAACCTTCAACGCTCAGATCAAGAAGACCGGTTCTCGGATCATACGGATATCTTTTTGCCGTAACAATCTTCTGCTTCTCGTCATATTCAAAAGCTATGGCACGCAGATTACCGCCAATCAATGATGCATTTCCGAATGAAACCGGATCGATATATATCATCTTATTCTTAAGTACGTGTGTCGCAGAATCGGATTCAACAAAATATCCGTCCGTCTCAGGTACAAAGAAGCTGTAGGTGGAGACCATTGAGTTCAGATAGGCATCAAACTCCAGTTCATTGATTGCCCAGTTGATGATCTTGAGCTTTTCATTCACAAGTACGGGATATGAGACCGAACGGTAAGCCGTGGGGCTGAAGACAACATTGGTAAAGAATACGGCGCCGTTACAACACATCTCTACGTCATTGACGTTTTGAGGTTCAATTCCCATGGGGTCATTGGCATCATTGAGTACGTTCTTGAACTTACTGGGTACCGAACCGACCAGAGAGTTGAGCATATTGTTGTTCAACAGCTTGATGATAACGTTATCGGGAACGCTGTCAATATCGTATATGAACTCGTCTATGTTGGCAGGATTGCCGGGCAGACGTCCGTATCTCTCCTTAAGAGCCTTACCGCCACCGTTTGTCCACCAGTTAAGGAGTACCTCATCCTCAGGAACAAGGATCACGCCCATATTCTGCTGCAGAGCCACGTTGGCGGCTGTGGTCGATGAGGTCGATGAGAAGTAGGTATTCCACCCCGGATCGAACTTTAAGAGGTTATCCCTGGCCACAACCCTTCTGTCAGGAGTCTGCTGCAGGGTGACGTTACCCTGAGTACGCAGTGAAAAGTACTGCTTTTGGAAAACGGAGTCAATGGTCACACCCCCCATATCAAGAGCGCCTATACTGATAAGACGTTTGACCTCGTTCGTATGGCTTGCACTATAATAAGGTGCACTGTAACGCTCCATGATTGAACTGTAAGCCCTTGACTTGGGTGAGGTGCCAATGAATTCGGCCATACTGGGGAGCGAATAGACCACCTCTTCCATGACATGGATGAATCCGTTGAAGCACTTCTTGTTTTGGCTCTCGATTCTGATTCCGTTGATACTGGCATCTTTGGGTTCGCGTCCGGGCTTCTGTCCGGTCTTGTCATACCGTCCCTGATTGAACAGGAAATCGTAATCGTCATCGGTTATCTTCTTAGCGGTGAGGAATTTGTTGACGAACATCACCATAGGCTTATTCGTACCGTCCTGCATGACGGCAAAACCATGATCCTGATTCCTGTAATATCTCCAGTGCCTTGTTTTAGGCATTTCGGACGGCTTCAATACCGGAACGGTATCATAGATTGAAATTGACGAAATCCTTCTCATGCAGTCACCAAGCGTGGGGCCTTCACTGCTGGAAAGCATAGCCACCTGATAGACGTTATTAAGCATGGCTCCGTTAAGAATCATTTTTTTCTGCGCAAGAGACAACTCCTCGTAACGAGTGACGGGAGTGCCGTCTGCCTTTGTAAAAATGCCTTTGGCATAAAAGCGCTCAAACGCATCATCATCGGCTACAAACAGTGTCTTACTACCGGTTCTTGCCATCACATTGGTGTAATTGAGATCATCAATAAGCCTCACGAAAGTGGTGAACTTACCGGTATAATCCTTACCGTTTTCGCCCACAAAACCCTCTTCCAAGGTTTCGTAGATACTGGTACCGAGCCATTCGGGAGTCCTGGTGTCGAGGTCAAAATCGGATTGGCATGATGACAAACCGAACAGGACCGATGCCGTCATACAGACGAGGCTCACGATACGGGTACGCTTTTCTCGAAAATTGATTTTTTTCATTTAACAGGTTATTTGTTTATTTGTTGAATTCGTTTCGGAATACATATATCAATCCATGCCTTCTATGGTCTTGATCCGACCTTCGGCATCATATTCAAGCTCACAAACCTTAAGGCTGCGGAGCCATGTCTTGCCGCCTGACGGCACACAGTCATGATGGAAAAGATACCATTTACCCTTAAACTCTACAATGGAATGGTGAGTGGTCCACCCCACAACAGGAGTAAGAATGACTCCCTGATAGGTGAACGGGCCGAAACGGTTATCGCTCGTAGCATAGCAAATCATATGGGTATCGCCGGTCGAATAGGAGAAATAGTATTTTCCGTTGTACTTGTGAACCCACGGGGCCTCAAAGAAGCGGTGGGGATTATCGGCAGTAAGCGGTTTCCCTTTTTTATCAACCACGTGAACCGGTCTGGGCTCCTCGGCATACTGGAGCATATCTTCACTGAGTCTTACAACGCGACTGGGAAGAGCAGGCTCCTTGCCTGTAGGAAGATAAGCACTCTCAAGCGCCTTATTATCCTTATAACGCTGAAGCTGTCCGCCCCATATGCCGCCAAAATACATGTAATATTCACCCTCGTCCTTGAAGATAGCCATGTCGATACTGTAGCTGCCGCGAATCGGATCCGGCTGGGGAATGAACGGACCTTCCGGACGGTCGGCAATTGCAACACCGTGACGGAAGATGTCATTTTTATCTTTCATGGGGAAATACATGTAGTACTTTCCGTCCTTTTCAGCTACGTCGCAATCCCACAGCTGACGTCCTGCCCATGGAATGTCATCCCTATCGAGCACTTTGCCGTGGTCAATAACTTCGCCGTTCATAATGTCATCGGTCGAAAGAACATGATAATCTTTCATGTTAAAATGATCACCATTGTCATTCTCCACCGTATTTTCGTCCTCCCAATCGTGTGAAGGATAGATGTAAACTCTGCCGTTGAATATATGGACCGATGGGTCAGCCATATAATCCGCAGGGAATAGATAACGTTTCTTCATAAGATTATTGGTTAATTATTTTTATGTTAAAATTTTAGGTTAATTACTTGGTTAGTTATTTGATAATCTCCCCCTTTGTTACTCTCAAATCGGTCAAAGTTAATGATTATTTTAGTTCCACATACTTTTTTAAAGAAATTTTTGTCTTTAAAGCATAAAAAATGCTCTCAAACAGGTTTTTATAAGACGAAATTACAAAAAAAGAATGAGGAACCGCTTAAACCAGTTCCTCAAACCGTATCTCCCCTCGTCTTCACAGACGTTCGAAGAAACATTCACGAAAGTCAATTACTAACCAAATATGTGCATGAAAACTTACGTTGCAAAGATATTCCCGGCAAATTCCCCGGCAAAAAAATCATGTTACATAGAAATTAAATTTTGTGCCGTCTCCATCTTCGTGAACAAAATTTTCATTAAGCCTTGTTTCAGTAAAATTAAAAATTAGACCGGAAAAATATGCTACAGGCATCCTAAAGGGCATTTTTAAAAGACAGGTTAAAACTGTCCTAAAAAGTGAAAGAGCCGAAACCCGACTCTTTCACTTTTTTTTGTTGTCGTACCCGGATTCGAACCAGGACAAACAGAACCAAAACCTGTTGTGCTACCATTACACCATACGACAATACCCAATTTTTTTACGCAATCCGAACTTAACCGCCAACGGCCATCATTGGTCTAACAGACCCGGCTAATACCGACAGTTCCCGATTCCGGCTGATTTTCCTTAATAAAAAGCATGCAAAGTTAAGAAAAAAACTATTCCGCTATGAGCAAATAGTAATTCTTCTTACCTCTTTGAAGTAGAATATATCTGTCGTCTATCAGATCGGAAGCGGTAATTATGCGCGAATGATCATAGGTCTTCTCCTTGTTGATGGAGACACCTCCTCCCTGCATCATCTTTCTAGCCTCACTCTTTGAGAAGAAAACGGGACAGACTTCAGTCAGGAAGTCCGAAGCTTTGATCTGCTCTTCAAGCTTGCCGCGGTCAAACCTGAACTGGGGAACGCCTTCAAAGACCGAAAGCAGCATGGATTCATCAATTGCCTTCAACTCCTCTGAACCTGCCGAATTACCGAACAGAATCTCCGAAGCTTCGGATGCAGCCTTATAATCCCCTTCACTATGGACCATACAGGTCACATCTTTGGCAAGCCGTTTCTGGAGCAGACGCAGATGAGGAGCCTCATCGTGCTCGGCTGTCAACCTCTCACACTCCTCTTTTGAGATGTTGGTAAATACTTTTATGTACCACTTGGCATCTTCATCGCTGACGTTGAGCCAGAATTGATAGAATTTATAAGGTGAAGTGTAGTCAGGATTAAGCCATATGTTGCCCCCCTCGGTCTTGCCGAATTTCGTGCCGTCCGATTTTGTTATCAGGGGACAGGTGATTGCAAAGCACTCGTTGCCGTTTATGCGGCGTATAAGCTCAGTGCCTGTGGTTATGTTGCCCCACTGGTCGGCTCCGCCCATCTGGAGCTTGCAATTCATGTTGGCATTCAGATATAAAAAGTCATAACCCTGAAGCAGCTGATAGGTAAACTCGGTGAACGAAAGTCCGTCCCTGGTCTCACCGCTCAGCCTCTTCTTGACCGAATCCTTGGCCATCATATAATTGACGGTGATGTGCTTACCTATTTCACGTGAAAAGTCCAGAAAAGTGATATCTTTCAACCAATCATAATTGTTTACAAGTTCAGCCCTGTTGGAGGCTTCGCTGTCAAAATCCAGAAATTTAGCCAACTGCTTCCGAATGCTCTCAACATTATGGCGCAAAGTATCTTCATTCAAAAGGTTACGTTCTTGGGATTTACCGCTGGGGTCACCTATCATGCCTGTCGCACCGCCCAAAAGCGCCAGCGGTTTATGTCCGCAACGTTGAAAATGGCGCAATATCATGATGCTGCACAAATGTCCTATATGGAGGGAGTCGGCTGTGGGGTCAAAACCTATGTAGGCTGTTACCTTTTCCCTGTTGAGGAGCTCTTCGGTACCGGGCATAATCTGATGGATCATACCTCTCCATGTCAGTTCTTCTACAAAGTTTATCATCTTAACTTCTGTTTTATGCTTTTTGGCCTGCAAAGGTACAATTCTTAAACGAACAGAGCAAATTCATGCTAGAAAGTCTGAGATATTGGCCATTATGATTTCCATGGTCTCGGATTGGTTCTTGCCGATAATTCCTGAGATTGATTTAAATACCGCTTCTATATCGGTTTTGCTGTCGGTTTCGGCAAAGAGACTCTCTAAAGGCACAGACCTTACCGAGTCCGGATTGGCGTGAACTCCAAACGAAAGCAGAAGTCCGGAGGCCAACAGCTGGCGGGCCTGTTCCGCACCTCCCCGGAATCCGTGTATCAGCCATTTTTCTTTCGGTTTCAGGGTTTTCCTCAACCTGATCACTCTGTCAAAATCCTTTACAACATGTAAGATCATGGGTTTGCAGTGTTTTTCACTGAGTTCTACCTGACGCAAGAAGGCATCCTCCTGTAATTGCATCGAAGGGCCGCGCAACCGATCGAACCCGCACTCTCCCAGGGCGAGAACCCGGGGATGGGCGAGCAGCGACTCCAGAGCATCAAGTGAACTCCTGTTATTATCCGTTACATACCAAGGATGAAGACCGGCGGAATGCCAATGGCCCTCTCGTAGCAGAGACTCGTCGCAGTCTATGCAGACGAGGGCCGAACCGACTTCCAAGGGGAAAGTATGAGTATGTATATCCTTTATCCGCATAGAGTATTAAGGCACCGGGTCGTATCCGAAACCACCGCCCGGACGACACCGAAGCAGCCTT
>DDLZ01000024.1:3364-5215 GCA_002340405.1 Bacteroidales bacterium UBA2559 | reverse complement strand
AGGGAATACTGACATATATTTTTATCGGCTTTCATAATCATAAAAAAAATAAATAACCTAATTTTGCTGTGATAAAAGCAACAAAAACATCAATTACATATGAGACCAAACGTCATATTGAGATACTGTGGACTTTCATTGGTTGTTGTATCTACCCTGATGCTTGTCTCTGCGATAATTGCCTTTTTTAATGAATCTGACTGCAGTTTTATCCCTTTGCTGGTTTCAGGACTGTTTTTTATGGCAGGCGGGGTACTGCTGGTATTTCTTATTGCACCGGTTCGGGAAATCTATACCGGAGAAGGTTACACAATAGTTTTTACGACATGGATGACAGCTTGCATAGCCGGAGCCATACCATTTGTTATATACGGCGGTGAGTTTACGGTAGTAAATGCACTGTTTGAAAGCGTATCGGGTTTTACCACCACCGGAGCATCCATCCTCAATAATATAGAAGCTCTTCCTATGGGACTGCATTTCTGGAGGGTAGCCGAGGCGTGGCTTGGCGGTATAGGTGTTGTCATACTCATAACCCTGGCCATTCCGGACAACCGGAGCGAACAGACTATGCTCGTTAGTTCTGAAACATCGAATCTGTCCAGAGAGTATTTCACAGGCAACAAACGAAGATTTGTAAGGATGATGATCCTCACCTACTCTTCCATAACACTGCTATCATTTATTTTACTCATGATAACAGGTATGGGATGGTTTGATGCTTTGGCACATGCAATGTCGGCCTGCAGTACATGCGGATTCAGCACCAAAAACATCAGCATAGCTTTTTATGACAATCCTTTGGTCGAAACCGTACTTATTATCTCCATGTTGTCGGGAGCGGTAAACTTCACATTGCTCTATTCCACCATAGTACCCGGACGCCATGAAAGGAGTTACATACTTAAATCCGAAATCTTTAGAGCATTCCTGATACTTATTGCCGTAGCTGTAGTAATGAATACGATAAGTCTCAGAATCAACAATGAATACAGCTCCTTGTCCGAAGCATTCCGGCAATCCGTCTTTCAGACAGTCTCCTATGCCACTACCACCGGATTTGCCACAACCGACACAAATGTCTGGCCCGGTTTCTGCATAGGTATCCTCACCTTCAGTTCGCTGATTTGCGGTTGTGCAGGTTCTACATCGGGAGGAATTAAAGTGGATCGGTTAGTATTGGTGGCAAAAGGAACACATTATCAAATACAACGTCTCAAAAAACCGTCGCAGGTAATCCATAGCCGTTTAGAAGGCAAATTCAGAAAACCCGATGAAATAGTTCAGGCGGAAATATTCATACTACTCTATTTAGGACTGATTTTCACAGGAGCAACGTTGAATCTGGCATTAGGTATGGATCCTCGTTCAGGAATATCAGCCGCAATAGCCTGTATGGGGAATGTAGGCCCCGGATTCGGAGAGGTAGGCTCTATTGGGAATTACTCAGACCTGCCCGATACTCTTAAAATCTCCAACACCATACTGATGCTGGCCGGACGTCTTGAAATCTATCCCATTGTCCTTGCGTTCCGCAACCGGATTTAGAGTAACAAATCGGTAAAAAAGTATCGACAAAAGAGGATTATTATATAGACGAGAGTAGAGGCGGTACTAAAGTCCAGATTTAGAAGCGGTACTAAGAATTGACTAAAGGCGGCTCTTGAAGTCCTTATAGCCGAAACTCTTTATAAGGGTGTAATCCGATCCGCTCTTTATGTAGATAGCCGGCAGCGGCATACCGTTGAAAGTGTTGTTCTTGACCATTGTATAGATGGCCATATCCTCAAATACCAACATCTGACCTTCATGCAGGGGAGCATCGAATGAGTATTCGCCTATAATATCGCC
>DDLZ01000024.1:0-3228 GCA_002340405.1 Bacteroidales bacterium UBA2559 | reverse complement strand
ACGATGCTGAATTTCAAGGACTCTGGTATAGAGATAACCGGCATTCAGGGCTATTGCTTCACCCGGCTCCAGATAGACCTGCAAACCATACTCATTCATCATATGTTTTATACAACGCTCCAGACGTGGAATATCATAATCGGCACGGGTAATGTGGTGCCCGCCGCCGAAATTCACCCACTTCATCAGAGGAAGCCACTCCCGGAACTGCTCCTCAAAGGCACGAAGAGTGATCTCCAAAGCATCGGAGTTCTGCTCGCACAATGTATGGAAATGAAGACCGTCAAGCAATGAGATAATATCTGCCGGTGCCCGGCGAAACTCCTCCAGAGTAACACCCAGACGGCTGCCCCTGGCGCAAGGGTCATAGATGGCATACTCGGCTGGCTGTGTGGAGATCTGAGGATTAATTCTCAAACCGACCGATAGTCCGGCACTCTTTGCACGCCTTCCATACAGACTNNNAAATGCAGGCGAAAATATGTGATTTTCGGCACTTTCCGGCATCTCCTCGTGAGACAGACGGGCTTCATAAAGACCGCTGGCTGTGGCTCCTGACAGATATTCGGCTATGAGCGGATAGAGGGCATAGCAGCTAAACGCCTTCTGCGCCAGCAGAATGCGGCAGCCCGTACGCGACATAACCCCCCGAAGGATCTTAAGATTATCTTCGATGCGGTCACGGTCAATCACGTAACAAGGCGTGTCAAGCTGCTTTCCTTCCATCTTCCATCAATTCGGTAAGAGTCCCGGGAGACGTTCCAAATCTCCATTTAATCTAATCCACAAACACTATCCAGTTAATCCACAAGAACGGGATTCTCGTCAACTACCCAAGGCAAGCCCCACTTGTTGAGGGCCTCCATATAGGGATCCGGATCGAACTCCTCGACATTGAACACTCCCTTGTCTTTCCACTGTCCGGTCATCACCATCATGGCGCCTATCATGGCAGGTACGCCGGTGGTGTACGAAATGGCCTGTGAACCGACCTCCCTGTAGCACTCCTGATGGTCGCACACATTATATATCTTTATGCTGCGCTTCTTTCCGTCCTTAATACCGGTAAATATGCAACCTATATTGGTCTTGCCTACGGTTCTTGGACCGAGCGACGCCGGGTCGGGCAACAGGGTTTTGAGGAACTTTATAGGAATTATCTCATTTCCCTCGTGCATTACCGGATCGGTGCGCAACATACCCACATTCTCAAGACACTTCATGTGAGTCAGATAGCTCTGACCGAAGGTCATGAAAAAGCGTATCCTCTTTACGCCGGGGATATTCTTTGCAAGCGATTCAATCTCCTCATGATGAAGCAGATACATATCCTTCATGCCCACCTGTTCAAAATTGTACTCGCGCTTTATTTCCATGGGCCTGGTCTCCACCCATTTACCGTTTTCCCAGTAGGAACCGTTTGAAGACACCTCACGCAGGTTGATTTCAGGATTGAAATTGGTAGCAAAGGGATAACCGTGATCGCCGCCGTTGCAATCCAAAATATCAATGGTATGTATCTCGTCAAAATAGTGCTTCAGAGCATATGCCGAATAGACACTGGTCACACCCGGGTCAAAACCGGTGCCGAGCAGCGCCATAATGCCCGCATCCTTAAACCTGTCATGATAGGCCCACTGCCATGAATAGTCAAAATATGCAGTGAAACCAAGCTCTTTACAGCGTTTATCATATATCTTACGCCACTCGGGGTCGTCAATATCTTCGGGCTCATAGTTGGCCGTATCAAGATAATCTACGCCGCAAGCAAGGCAGGCATCCATTATAGTCAGGTTCTGATACGGTAGAGCCAGATTGAGCACTGCATCGGGTTTGACACTCTTTATTAGAGTTATAAGCTCATCGACATTGTCAGCATCTACCCGGGCAGTAGTTATCTTGGAACGGCTTTTACCCTCTGCCTCAATCTTAGCCTTCAGGTCATCGCATTTACTCTTTGTGCGGCTCGCTATGCATATCTCGTTAAAAACAGTATCATTTTGAGCGCATTTTTGAATTGCTACTCCGGCTACGCCTCCGCAACCGATTATCAAAATCTTTCCCATTTTCAATGTTTTTTTATTTAATAACTATTTAATACTCAACAGTATTTCTCGTATAATTTTACAGGCGGCGGCTGTAGATGAGCCGCTCTGGTCATAGTTAGGAGAGAGTTCACAAACATCCAGACCCACTATGCGGCAACCTGAGCATACAATCCTTATAGCATCAACCAACTGCATGAAGCTGACGCCACCATGTTCAGGAGTGCCGGTACCCGGGAATACCGATGGGTCAAGCACATCCAGGTCTATGGTAAAATAGACAGGCACATCCCCTATCCTGTTCACAGTCTCCTCCAGCCCAACGAAATCAAACCGATGCAGTTCGGTATGACCTTCATCGGCCCAGCGGAATTCAACCCTCTCGCCGGAACGTATGCCGAACTGATGTATGCGACCGTCGCCCGTCAGATCATGACAACGCCTCATAACGCAGGCATGCGACAGTTTCACATCCAGATACTCGTCACGCAGATCAGTATGGGCATCGAAATGAATTATATTCACATCGGGAAACCTCTTAAATACCTCGCGGAATGCGCCCAGAGTAACCAGATGCTCGCCACCTATCATAAAGGGTATCTTCCCGTCATTCAGGATGGTTGCGGTACGCTTTGAAATCTGCTCCAGAGCCTTCTCGCTGCTGCCGATGCAGAGCTCAATGTCCCCGCTGTCAAATACGTCGATATCCTCAAGGTCACGGTCCAGCAAAGGGCTGTATGTCTCCAGACCGTATGAGTCGGTACGGATGGCACGGCAGGCGAACCTCGCACCCGGACGGAACGATGTAGTGGAGTCAAACGGTGCGCCGAACAACACTATACGGGCATCGTTATATTCGGCATCACATCCTATAAATGTATCTATGTTCTTCTCCAACATGGGCCTAATCTGTTATTCTTTCAACATCGCAAAGCATCCGCTCCACATATGCCGGCAGGGCAAAACAACCCCTGTGCAGGTTTGTGGTGTAATAATCGGTACTTATCTCAAGCCTATTCCAATTTTCGGCTTTAAGGTCAACCACCGGATGATACTTTTTGGATGCAAATCCAAATAACCAGTAACCCGACGGATATGACGGAATATGGGCCTGATATACGCGACTTATAGGGAAACTGTTTACAATTCGCTTATGAGCCTTCTGAGTCTCTATGCGGTCCTC
>DDLZ01000046.1:129-11443 GCA_002340405.1 Bacteroidales bacterium UBA2559 | reverse complement strand
GAGGAGAAATATTACGCTCTGAAGTAATTTTCCCCTTTATAGTGGATAAAGTAAAGCCGGAAGCACTGGATGCTTTCGGTTTTTTTATAAAAATTCAAATTAATATAGTTAGTTTTTTGACAACTATAAACCTCTTTGACATACGCGGCTTTTTTATTAATTTTGCGACGAAAAATTCCTGATATGGAGAAGATCCGCAATTTTTGCATAATAGCACATATAGATCATGGCAAGTCAACGCTTGCCGACCGTCTGTTGGAGTTCACTCATACCATCAGCGTAACCGGAGGACAGATGCTTGACAGCATGGATCTGGAGAAGGAACGCGGCATAACAATAAAGAGCCACGCCATACAGATGGAGTATGAGTACAAGGGTGAGAAATATATCTTTAACCTGATTGACACTCCCGGACACGTGGACTTCTCGTATGAGGTGTCGCGCTCGATAGCCGCATGTGAGGGCGCCCTGTTGGTGGTAGATGCCACACAGGGTGTGCAGGCGCAGACCATAAGCAATCTGTATATGGCAATAGAACATGATCTGGAAATCATTCCTATCATAAACAAGTGCGACATGCAGAGTGCCATGCCCGATGAGGTTGAGGATGAAATCATAGAGCTTCTGGGCTGCAAACGCAATGAGATAATACGTGCATCGGCGCGCACGGGAATGGGCATAGAGGAGATATTGAGCGCTATCGTGGAGCGGATTCCGCATCCTGTAGGCGATCCTCAGGCTCCTTTGCAGGCACTTATTTTTGACTCGGTTTTCAACTCGTTCCGCGGAATAATAGCCTACTTTAAGATTGTAAACGGCAGTATCCGTAAGGGCGACAAGGTAAAGTTCATCAATACCGGCAAGGAGTATGACGCCGATGAGGTGGGGGTGCTTCGTATGGGTATGATGTCGCGCGATGTAATGACCACAGGCGATGTGGGCTACATCATATCGGGCATAAAGACATCTTCCGAGGTTAAGGTGGGCGATACCATCACTCATGTGGAACGCCCGTCCGATAAGGCTATAGCCGGTTTTGTGGAGTCCAAGCCTATGGTTTTTGCCGGTCTCTATCCGATTGAAGCCGATGATTTTGAGGACCTGCGTGCTTCGCTCGAAAAACTCCAACTCAATGATGCCTCGCTGAGTTTCTTCCCCGAATCGTCGGCAGCACTCGGATTCGGGTTCCGGTGCGGATTTTTGGGACTGCTCCATATGGAGATAGTACAAGAACGCTTGGACCGCGAATTTGACATGAGCGTGATAACCACCGTGCCTAACGTTTCGTACATGGTCTATGACAAACAGGGAAGCGTTACCGAGGTACATAATCCGAGCGGTATGCCCGATGTTGCCATGATAGACCATATAGAGGAACCGTATATTGATGCATCAATAATAACCACCACCGATTACATAGGCCCAATAATGACGCTCTGTCTTGATAAGCGCGGAGAGTTGGTCAAGCAGCAGTTTATAGCCGGCAACCGTGTGGAGATCTATTTCAAATTGCCGCTGGGTGAGATTGTGATAGATTTCTATGACAAGCTTAAGAGCATATCCAAGGGTTACGCCTCATTCGACTATCATCAGGCAGGCTATCGCCCCTCGAAACTCATAAAGCTGGATATCCTGCTCAATGGCGAGGCGGTTGATGCGCTCTCTACGCTGACACATGTAGATAATGCATACGAACTCGGTCGCCGCATGTGCGAAAAACTCAAGGAACTTATACCGCGTCAACAGTTTGACATAGCTATACAGGCTGCTATAGGATCCAAAATAATAGCACGTGAAACCATCAAGCAGATGCGTAAGGATGTGACAGCCAAGTGTTACGGAGGTGACGTATCCCGAAAGCGCAAACTGCTGGAAAAGCAGAAGAAGGGCAAGAAGCGCATGAAACAGATAGGTAATGTAGAGGTACCTCAGAAGGCGTTTTTAGCTGTTCTTAAACTCAATTAGTTAATTAATTCAGATTGAAAAACATATAATGGAACCAATTTTCTATCCTAAGCTGATAAGCACATTTAAAAAGGGATACACCCGTGAACAATTTTTAAGGGATGTAATGGCCGGAGCAATCGTCGGTGTCGTTGCTCTGCCGTTGGCTATTGCATTTGCCATAGCATCGGGCGTGAGTCCCGAGAAGGGACTGATCACTGCAATTATTGCAGGTTTTCTAGTCTCGGTGCTTGGAGGCAGCAGGGTTCAGATAGGAGGTCCTACCGGTGCATTCGTGGTAATCGTTGCCGGAATAATTGCCGGTTACGGTTTGGATGGATTGATTATTTCGACAATCATGGCCGGATTTATGATGATAGGCTTCGGCCTTTTGCGGATGGGAGTGGTGATCAAGTATATACCTTATCCGCTTACGGTCGGTTTTACCAGCGGTATTGCCCTGCTTATCTTCGTCTCGCAGCTAAAGGATTTCTTCGGTTTAAGTACGGGCGATCTGCCTGTGGATTTTGTTTCAAAGATAAAGGTCCTAGCCTCATCGGTTCACACCCTTAACTGGCAGGCATTGCTGTTGGCTGTTATCAGTGTCCTGTTGACCATATATTGGAAAAAGATATCCTCCCGTATTCCCGGCTCCTTGATTGCTCTGATTGTGGGCGGAGTATTGGCCTCAATCGGTATTTTCGAAGTAGAGACCATAGGGAGTAAATTTGGCGAGATACCTAATAAAATTAGTTTACCTGTGTTCCCCACTATTACGTGGGATTTGATAGTCAAGCATGTCGGACCGGCCTTTACAATTGCCTTGCTGGGATCTATAGAGTCGCTTTTATCGGCAGTCGTATCCGATGGTATGATAGGAAGCCGCCATCGCAGCAATACCGAGCTTATAGCCCAGGGTATAGCCAATATCGGGAGCGGAATATTTGGAGGTATTCCGGCAACCGGTGCAATAGCCCGTACGGCAACAAATGTCAAGAACGGCGGACGTACTCCGGTCGCAGGAGTTGTACACGTAATAGTGTTGCTTATAATTATGCTTTTTGCAGGCAAGTGGGCAAAACTTATTCCATTATCCGTTCTGGCCGGAGTTTTGGTGGTCGTTGCATATAACATGAGTGAGTGGCGGACTTTTGTATCGATACTGAAAGGTTCAAAATACGATGCTGCAGTACTGTTAACCACCTTTGTGCTGACTGTAGTAGTCGATCTTACCGTTGCCATTCAGGTAGGTGTGATTTTGGCTGCGCTGTTGTTTATGAAGCGTATGTCCGATGTAAGCATGGTAAAGCCTTTGGTTGGAGATTTGACTGTCGAGGAACACGACGATGTGAGCATGGTCAATCTGAAATTGCCCTCCAACTGTTCGGTTTTTGAAATCACAGGTCCCATGTTCTTTGGAGTAGCCAGTAAATTCAAGGAGTTGAGTACCACCGATTCCGATCGTTATGATATTGTTATTATACGTATGCGCAGGGTGCCCATGATTGACGCTACGGGCCTCTACAACTTTAAGGAACTGCTTCAGCGTTTTAAAGTCCAAAAGAAACGGATAGTCCTGACCGGAGTCAATAAGAGTGTTTTTGCCGAACTTGAACGCTACGGCATAATAGACATGGTAGGCGAGGAAAACGTAATCGATCTGTTCGATGATGCCGTCCGTATGCTGAAGGCAGCTGAAGCCTGACGGCAGTCTGCCAGTTCTAGCCTGTCCTGTTACCTGTCTTGTTGCTTTTCTGTTGCTTTCCTGTTGCAAAACAGCGGTTTATAAGAATTATTTATGAATATCATAATTTGATGTTAATGAATGTTGTATATTTATTGCGCAAACAAGGTATATTGCATTTTGTAATTCATTCTATAAACAATGCGCACAGTCCGGTGTGCACAATATTAAAACGACTATGAAACAAGTAATTTTCACACTGGCTTTTATTTTGACGACATTTTTGTGTTTCGGACAAAATAATATTACACACTTGCAACCGGCAAGAGACTTTAGTAAATATACAGGGAATTTAAAGGAATATTATGACGGTATTTTTCCATTGTTATATAAGGGTTTTTCTGAAAAACCAATTGCAAGATACACTGCAATGCCGGCATTTTTCAGTCAATATTCATTTTCCATAGAATCTATTGACGGCAAAGAATATGTTGTGAGTAATACCCTGTCAGAAAACTACTGGTATGCAAGAGACAGAAGGGATGAGGTAAAACTCATTTCAAGTAAGACAGAATTGCAGAATGACCTGTATCTCAAGATAGTTGAACTGTTTAAATTGCTGGAAGAACAGACAAAGAAGATAGAAAGTGGCATGTTGGGGCTTGACGGAGTAACTTACTTCTTTGCTACAACTGACACAAATGGAGAGGTGAAAATTGGTGAGACCTGGTCGCCTCAGGGTCTGCTACTTAATAATCTGGTAAAAATTTGTGATAACATTTATGCCTTAGGAAAAGGGGATAACGTATCTCAAACGCAAATATTGAAAGATATTGATAGGTTGACAACCGGATTAAAACAACAATGAGCCACTGCATAATGTTAACGGTATGCGAAATATTTTGCCCCATATAAACTATAAAATTCATTATGAGAACATTAGGTAACATTTTGTGGCATGTGCCGTTTATGGGAATTCGGTTTTTATTTGGATATTAAGAAATAGTTTGTAGTTTTGACATCATATTAAGAACACCAATTAAACAGACATAGACTATGAAAAGGTTAAAATACATCTTGATTCTCCTGCTCGCAGTTAATTCAGCCGGATTACATGCCGATATTATTATGATTGAGAATCCAAAGGCGATGATTTATTCAAGAATCACAAACCTGAATGATTTTCCCGATGTAGTTGTAGTCGGAGTGACGGATTGCGTTACTCTGAATACCAGGAAAGCCTCCAGGATTAATCAGAATCAGTTTATTGAAGTCCAGAAGCCTTGTACGGTTTCACTGTATGTCATGAAATCGGATTACTTTAATAACAATAAATTAGACAAAATAGACTGGGATAATGATAAGAACGTGCAAAAGCTAAATCTTTCATTAAGCGAAAGAGACTTCAATTCTAATACTTTTATATCGGCAACTGTTGACTTTAATTTAGCAAATCATCAGGATTCCGTTTACTATTTGTATAGGACAGAAATGGCGTACAAATACAAAATCGATTCCGGGAAAACAAAGCCCGATTCCGTTCTGCACTTTAAAGATGATGTCAACCCATTTACACCGATTACAGTAAAAATAGAAGATGGAATGTCGCCATACCAATTCATAGTCAACATAAAAGGTGTGTCAGATTCAAGATAAACCTTAAGATATTATTAAGGTATAAGCGATGAATTACGAATTGTTGTTTTTAAAGAGCCTGCTCCTGACTGTTTTAATTGAGACAGCAGTTCTTTGCCTGTTTTTCAGATTGGTTTTAAAAATGAAAAACATTAGCCTGCCTCAACTGGTATTTACAGGCATAGTTGCAAGTATGGCGACTCTGCCGTATTTGTGGTTTGTCCTTCCCAATTACATTGACCAAAGAATCTGGTATGTGATAATCGGAGAATCTTTTGCCGTGTTTATGGAGACATTTATAATCGGAGCCATGCTGAGAGTAAACCTGTCCAAATCATTTTTAAGTTCATTGGCTTGTAATATGGTCTCCTTTTTAACGGCTCTGCTGATGAACTTGCCATAATATTGTGTGTGAAATATTTCACACATATCTTCTTGCTTGATAATTGTTTTTTATTTTTTTGATTTGTTTAAGCTAAAGTTATATCTTAGCAAATAATAGCTTAAATGAATTGATCATAACCAATTAAATATAGAATAGCATGAGACGTTTTATCATTTTCATCCTACTCCTTACAGTAGGTCTGCTGCAGACCAAAGCCGAATACATTACCGTTGACGGCACGCAGCGTATGTATATCGTTTATAAGCCCAACAACTTAGGGACGAACCGTCCGTTGTTCATCTCGTGTCATGGTGCCAACCAGGATGTTTACTATATGAAGAATACCCAGATGAAGATGGAGGCCGTGGCCGACTCGGCCAAGTTTCTCATCGTCTTTCCGGAGGGAATTAACCTCCGTTGGGACATATCGGGCAATAGCGACATCAACTTTATATTAGCCCTTATTGACAAGATGGCGGCAGAGTACGATATTGACCGCAACCGTGTTTACCTTTCCGGCTTCTCCATGGGCGGTATGTTCACATATCACGCCATGAACAGGATTGCCGATAAGATAGCGGCCTTTGCTCCCATCAGCGGATATCCGCTTTGGGGAAGCTCGGCCAACAGTTCCCGGCCCATACCCATCCTGCATGTACAGGGACTGACCGACGATGTGGTTACTCCCGACGGCGTGCGCGGTGTGCTGACGAATTGGGTAGAGCGCAACAACTGCAACCCTTCGCCAACGGTGACCAGAAATTACCGGGGATACAGTCATGCCATTATGTCCGTTTGGGGCGGCGGTGACGAGGGTGTGGAGGTACGTCTGCTGGAGTTTGAAGGCAAGGGACACTGGGTGTCGAACGACGGACTGGTTACGGGTGAAGAGATCTGGAGTTTCTGCAGAAAGTATTCGTTGGAGAAAAAGACATCGCCTTATGTCAGCATCACTGCGCCGAAGGCCGGCCTCAAATATATCTGTTATGCCCCCGCGGGCGAGGCTGCATTCCCCGACATCACTATTACCGCCAGAGCCGAAGATTCGAACGGAACTGTTGAGAAGGTGGAGTTCTTTGATGGTACTACGCTGCTTGCCACATGCACGGATAAGCCCTACGAGGCTGTTTTGACAGAAGCTGCGGCAGGAAAACGTGTACTGAGAGTTGTTGCTACCGATAACGACGGCGAAACGGGCGAAGCCGCCGTTGAGGTGATACTGCAGGCTCCTACATCGTCGCTTATCCTCTCGTTGGCATTTAACAAAGATGGAATATTGCCCGCTGGCTGGACGACCTACGACGGCATAGAACGGCGCACGGGATATAGCAGCGGCTACACGTCGGGTGCTCGTGTATTAAAGTTTACGGGTTCATCCAGGGGACTGAATAATGGACTCTACTTCTGCAATGCCAGTGGAAACATCCGTCAGGGCTGGGCCAAGTTTGGACTTCCTGATGGCGGTACGACGCTCAGTCTGTCTCCCGGTCAATATACGCTGAGATACAGAGTATGTAACTGGGACAGGCCCGATTTCTCGCCCGTGGAAATAAGGATTGAAAGACGCACGGATGGCGTGAGAATAGCCAGTCAGGCTTATACGCCGACCATCAACATCGGCAACGATGTGTCCAACAATTTCAGCGCCCCTGAGCAGCAGTATTTTGAGTTTGAAGTTACCGAACCGGGCGATTATGTCATAGCCTTCTACGCCGCCAGTGCGCAATTGGCCGACGGTGTTTTAGGGCAGCTCAGTCTGGCGGCCAACAGCTATATACCCACCGGTATCAAGGAGGTTTACGACTTGCAATTAAGTGAGGATGTCATCTATGACCTTAAGGGCCAACGTGTGAACACTCCAACCGAAACGGGTATTTATATTAGGAACGGTAGAGTAATATTTATAAAATAAAAACGCAGGGATAAAATTAAATTTTGCATATCTGGAATACCGTCTTGATTATCACACTTTAGGCGATAATGTTGAAAATACATCGGTTCAGCCATCGAATCCGGGTCCGCTTCCGTTTCCGTTTCCGAATTCGCTTCCACATCTGTACCCGCATCTGAATCTGTAAAATGCGGTATTAATGGGGAGTCGATAAAATAGATGCATGCCGTTGTTGTGCATTTTAAGGGAAGGAGCCGGAGTACATTAAAAATTTTCAATCAAACATTTCATAACTATAAAAGTTTAAATACATTTGTATCCGACTAAACATAGTTTAATTGATAAAGGCATGAAAAAACAGACGGATTTGACAATACTTTGTCGGATGAGGCAAAACTTCAGCTTGAGACGGTGGTTCTTGGTTTTAATCGTGATTATGGCAAGTACGCAATTGTATGCCGGTTTTTTTGATTCGCTTTCAATAGGTATAGGCGGCGGATATGACAGCTACAATACTTCACGGGTAGAGCTCTATTTAAAATCGGACCTCAAAGTATTTAATAGAAAGGCAGAGATAAAGGCAGGATTAAACAATCGCTCCTATCAATTGGAATTTGATGGTGTTAAAGACCTGGATGCTCAATCAATCGGATTCTTTGGTGATTTTGCAGTTTACCCGTTTAACACGGGATTATTTACCGGCCTAAGATGGGAGTCAATTAATTTCAACTGGCTGACTCCCGAATCGATGTCAAAGGTAAGAAGAGAAAGGAATTATTCGGCGACATCTCTTTATACGGGAAATTGTGTCTTTTTCCCAATCGGATACAATTTCCAACTTTCCGATAAAATAGCTCTTAAATTGTACGCCCAACCGGGATTTCAGCAATTTGATATATCAAATGGGTCATATTCCTCCGGAAGTTATGTTTTTGTAAACGGGTCTTCATCCGGCAATATGGTTTATGAGAGCCATTATGAGTTTATCTACAACATCAATATTAGTCTCGAATTCAAGATAAAATAAAAACGTGCTTTGATATGTTTTTAAAGATGCAGGAGAGTCCTTATAATAGAAAGTAACGAACTGTTTAAAAAATATTTGAGATGAAAAAAGGAATTATACTGTTGTTTATTGCTCTTTTTGGAATATTAATGACCGGTTTGGCCCGGCAGCCCGGAGATGATAAACCTGTGGAAGTTAAAACCCGCGAGTTCAGATATACAAATCCCATAACGAGAGATACTGCTATCTCAATGCGTGACCACTGTATCATAAAAGTTGGAGACAAATGGTATTGTACAGGAACTTCAAACCCGGTGTGGACCGGCCCGAATCCTGGAGTTCGGTTGCTGGTTTCCGATGATCTCATTCACTGGGAACAGCATTCATGGCTTATTGATGCCGGCAAACTGCCTGAAGATTGTCCATATAACGGCAGGTTCTGGGCTCCCGAAATTCATTACATTCAGGGTAAATACTGGCTTACGGTAAATAGTGGAAAGGTCACCAAGGAGGATCCAAAAGGGATGGACACCCATAGCGTATGGCTCTTTTCATCTGATGAAGTTACCGGCCCATACTCTTTGGTTAACGGACCGCTTACTCCTCAGTATAATAACGACGCGACCCTTTTTGAAGACGAGGATGGTCAGGTCTATTTTTATTGCAGCGGTAATGGTCTGTTTCAGGCCAAAATTGATTTGAAAACGGGAAAACTGACTACTCCTATAGAAAAATTTCTGGATAAGAGACAACCCGGCTGGCCTGAATGGATGGTGGGCGGCATCGAAGGCCCGTTTGTTATAAAAAGGGATGGAACATATTTTATGTTCTTTTCTACGTGGACACGCGGATATGAAGTTGGGCTGTTGAAATCAAAAACACCGCTCGGCCCATGGGAGCTTGTTTCCGAGGAACCTATTTTCGGAACAAGAAAGAAAGGATATCGTCCCGAATTGGCTATTGGAGGAGGATATGATCATCTGAAATTTCAGGATACCGAAGATCCTTATTGTGAAACCGGCCATAATGCTTTGTTCATCGGCCCCGACGGTAATATCTGGAGTTCATGCCACTACATGGGATACGAGCAACGCCCATATCCATATTGTCAGGAACTTCAGGATTGGGAAAAGATGCCTCAAATGGGTTATGAACCCGTTTACTACGAAAACGGCAGATTCTACATAAACGGCCCGACCTGGACAGAACAGATTATTGAATATTAGTAATTAATATTAACAGTTTTTAGTGAGATATTATATCAAAACTTGTAAATTTGCATCTACATCAAGACCGGCATGTATTGAGTGGAAATGGATTTTTTTAATGAAATACTGACGCAAACAGATGTAAAATAAAAAGGACATTTTTTATAACTTCGACAGTCTAATAAATAATATATAATGAACACAATGAAAACAAAATTGAAAATTTCGGTTTGTTGCTTGCTGATAGCATTTTTAGGAAGTTGTGAAACGCAAGACAACGGTATTTACATGGAGTACATTACCGGTATGCAAACATTAGATAATGATATCTATGGTGAAAAATATAAGGATTATGATGAGAATCCGTTTATCAAAGTGGCAGACCAGCCGATTTCCACATTCTCTGTGGATGCCGATGGCGGTTCATATGCCAATATGAGGAGGTTCCTTCATTTAGGACAGACTCCACCCAAAGAGTCAGTCAGAATAGAAGAGTTTATCAATTATTTCACCTTCGATTATAAGGAGCCTGCTAAGGATGAAAATGTCTCTTTGGAATCTGAAATTTCGAACTGCCCCTGGAATACGGAGCATCACCTGCTAAGGCTTGGTATGAAGGGATTGACCATACCGGCCGATAAGTTGCCTAACTCCAATTATGTGTTCTTAATTGACGTTTCCGGGTCAATGAATTCTCCCGATAAATTAGGTGTATTAAAAACCGGTTTCAAAACATTGGTTGATAATTTAAGTGACCGGGATAGAATTGCAATTGTCACGTATGCCGGCCAGGCAGGTGTTTTGCTGGAATCAACTTATGGCGATGAGAGGGAGAAGATAAAATCGGCAATCGATAAATTGGGTGCAGGAGGTTCTACAGCAGGAGCTGCCGGCATTATAACTGCATACGAAATAGCTGAAAGGAATTTTATTCCAAACGGTAACAACAGAGTGATTTTAGGCAGTGACGGCGACTTTAATGTAGGACCTTCATCGACTGAAGAATTGATCAAATTAATTGAGGAAAAACGCGATAAGGGTATATATCTGACGGTTCTTGGAGTTGGAGGAGGGAACTTGAATGACTACATGATGGAGCAAATTGCAAACAAAGGCAATGGAAATTATGAGTACATCGATAATGCCAAACAGATTGAGAAGGTTTTCACTCATGAGATTCTCAAATTCTACACTGTAGCCAAAGATTCGAAGATACAGATCACATTCAATCCAAACAAGATTGATTCATACAGGTTAATCGGATACGAAAACCGAAAATTAGAAAAAGAGGATTTTGAAAACGACTCAACCGATGCAGGCGAGATAGGTTCGGCACAGACGATAACAGCATTGTATGAGCTTGTATTGACAGATAAGCCTGATGAGGAAAAATATGCTCAATTTGATTTCAGATACAAAAAACCGAATGAAACTGAAAGCAGATTAATTACACATGAGATTAATTCGGTTCCAAAGGAGATAATGTCTTCATCTGAAAATATGAGATTTGCCACATCGGTCGCCGGATTGGGACTTCTGATGAAACAGTCTCAATATAAAT
>DDLZ01000046.1:0-123 GCA_002340405.1 Bacteroidales bacterium UBA2559 | reverse complement strand
GTTTCGGGTACAGTTCAAGCCACAGAAAGGTTATAAACAAATTCACTGAGTGGTTGTAAACGGAATCACTGAGCGGTTTTAAAGTAATGCGGAGAATATCATACTTATTCTCCGCATTTTTTG
>DDLZ01000061.1:15223-24236 GCA_002340405.1 Bacteroidales bacterium UBA2559 | reverse complement strand
TCCGAGCATAGAGATATATTCAATTGATCTGAAGAACTCTGATTTTTACACATAACAAAACCCCGAAAGTTTTTTGTCTAACTTTCGGGGTTCATATCAATACCGGGCTTTGTTCCAATCTGAGACCTACTCTTAAATTATCTAAACCGTTCAACTTTTGAGGGTCACATCATAAACCGGATCATTTTAATTATTCATCGGCCGCAGCTGCTTTACGGGTTCGTCTTTTGGGAGCTTCTACAACCTTTTGTTCCTCCTTTACGCCGGCAAGTTCCGGGTCAATGATAATTCGGCCACAGTACTCGCATACGATAATCTTTTTACGCATCCTGACATCAAGTTGGCGCTGTGGTGGGATTTTATTGAAGCAGCCGCCGCATGATTCACGTTGCACATAAACTATACCCAGGCCGTTGCGGGTGTTGTTACGTATCCGTTTGAATGACTGAAGAAGACGCGGTTCAACCGTCAACTCAATGCTTTTTGAACGTTCACGGAGTTTTTCTTCCTCCTGACGTGTCTCTTCGATGATCTCTTGCAGTTCGCCCTTTTTTATATTTAAATCCTCTGATTTTTCTGAAATAAGCTCCTGACTGTGTTGTAATTCCTCATTCTTAGCATTCATTGCAGCTGAAAAATCGCGGATATGTTTTTCGGCAAGTTCAACGTTAAGATTTTGATATTCAATTTCCTTATTTAATGCATCGAATTCACGGTTATTACGCACATTGTCTTGCTGTTCAGTATATTTAGCAATCAGGCTTTTTGACCTTTCTATTGCCACTTTACTATCGGCAATACTTTTGGTCAGGTCGGTTATCTCACCTTTGATCTTTTCAATTCGGGTGTTCAGGCCGGCCAACTCGTCCTCAAGGTCCTGTACCTCAAGAGGTAATTCACCGCGTAAAGTCTTAATCTTGTCAATCTCGCTCAGCATGGTCTGCAACTGATACAATGCCTTGAGCTTCTCTTCCACTGAAAACTCAGCGGGGTCTTTTTTTGATTCTTTTGCCATAATTTAAATTATATGTCTGTTTTTGTCTATTCTATGTAATAGTTTATCGGGTTTGTTTTGACACCTGTCTTTATTGTCCTTAATTCGGGAAATTCATCATTCAAGATTTCGGCTATCAAATCAACGGTAAACTGTTCGCTCTCAAAATGTCCGGTCTCAATTAATTTTATCTTTCCGTTATATCCGAAGAAACGGTGATAGCTTATCTCTCCGGTCATAAAGGCATCGGCGCCCTGCTCTACTGCCTTATCTATTAGAAATGCTCCTGAACCGCCGCAAATAGCCATTGTGCGTATTTTACGACCTATATTACCATTGTGTCTTATACAGGCAGCATCGAACTTCTCCTTGATCTGGGCCAACAGCTTATCTTCGTCAAGCGGCTGTTCAAATACTCCTATCAGTCCGGCGCCATTGCCGTCTTGATGCATATCAAGCGGTCTTGTTTTAGTAAGCCCGAGAATACCGGCAATTTTCGTGTTGACACCGTGGGCGGCGTTATCCAAATTGGTGTGGCAGGCGTATATGGTTATATCGGCCTTTACCGCATCCATCACTATGCTGCCTACATTGTCATCGGTTAGTCTTTGCAGTGGACGGAACAGTAACGGGTGGTGTGACACAATAAGATTACAACCGGATTCGATGGCTTCATCGACAACCCGGCGGGTCACATCCAAACACAACAAAGCCCCTGATGCTTCCGTCCCTGTAGTTCCAACTTGCAGGCCTGAGTTATCGTAATCATCCTGAAGCGGCAGAGGCGCGAATCTTTCAAGGGCATCAATTATCTCCCTGATTTTCATGCCTTTTTATAAAAGTGCTTCGCAAAGGTATTATATTTTACAGAAAAAAACAAATTAAACCAACCCCAGGATTACTTTGTAGCTGTGAACCTCATCGGGATCACCCAGTTCCTTGCCCGGAGTATCCGAGAGCTTTACGCAGCGGTAAACGTGCTGTCTGGGATTTACCTGAAAAGTTTTTAGTTTCATCACAATGTTTAACGGCTTAACAGTGCCTACATCGTTCGTAAGATTGGTGCCTATTCCGAATGAGACGTTAATCCTCTCCTTGAAGTATTTGGATATGGAGAGCGCACCGTCAAAATCCAGTGAATCGCTGAAGACTATCGATTTTGTTTTGGGATTAATATGGTATGATTCGTATTTGGCTATAATCTTGTCGCCAAACTCGAACGGGTCACCGCTGTCATGACGTACACCGTCATACAACTTGGCCATATCAAGCGAAAAGTTGCGCAGGAACACATCGGTAGTGAAGCTGTCCGTAAGCATTATACCCATAGCTCCGCCGTAAACTTCAGTCCAACGACGCATTACGTGATAGTTGGCCTCCTTAGGACCCATAAATGCCGCTGTGGCCATCATAAGCTCGTGCGCCATTGTACCAATCGGCTTTATATCTTCACGGACGGATTGATATTTCATTGCAAAATAGACGGTCGATGAGCCTATGAAGTACTTTGCATTACGTGCCAAATATCCGGTAACATAGTCCTCCATCTCGTGCGAATACCGGCGGCGCATACCGAAATTGGCAAATTTAAGTTCGTTTTCATTGGATATTGCCACCTTCTTTTCAAGTTGACGGTCAATGTAATCCCAGTCCGGTTCGATATTTTGATATGTCCTGAAATATACTTCCGATACCGTACTCAATATGGGAATCTCATAAAGTGTTACCTTGTAAATAAGATCGGTGGCTTCAATGTGCAGATGCCCCTCTTCGTCCAGAAATATTTTGATTATATCCGGATTGTACCTGAATCCCTTTAACCATTCAAAATAGTACTGAGGTATAAAGTAGATATTGGCAAGGCACCACTTATACTCCTCGTCAGTCAGTGCAAGTCTCCCTATTTTCTTTAACTCTGCCTTAAGTATCTCAACAAACTCCGGCGTGAATTTCATACCGTTTCGGTCAGTGAAAGCAAACGTACCTATACCCTCGGGTGTGATCCGTTGGTAATAGTATGACATGGAAAATTTGTAGAGATCATTCTCCAACATACTGACCACAGTGTTGTTATTACTCATAACGCGGTTATTTGTAAACCTTTATATCGTTTTGTTTCATATATTCCTCAAGCGGAGTATTATTTTCGATATGTGCCACTCCGTCCAAAAAAACAGATATTTCAAATCCAATTTCATTGCTGAGTCGTACAAGATTTTTGAGTGTTTCAAGTACACAGTATTCGGCGGCTATACCGCAAATCACCACTTTATCACCTTTTACAAAAAAATTCTGATCGGTTGCTACAGTTCTTGAAAACTGTCCGTACTCCTCCTGGGACCGGTCGCTGCCCTTGGGAAGAAACCGTGTATTGGCGGGATCGAGATTGTCAAGAATGCCATCGGGCAGACCTGCTCCTATAGTGTACTGCACGCAATGCTGCGGCCATATACCACCGTTATCCTTAAAAGAACAGTGGTTCCATGGATGCCAGTCCAGAGTGAAATAGACCATGTCAAAATCATTTTTTATTCCCTCAATAGATGGAATAATACTAGCTCCGTCTGCTGCCGGAAGAGTCCCGTCAATAAAATCTCTCTGGAGATCTACCACGACCAGAATCTTTTTAGCTTCCTCTCTCTTCATAATACTCTGTTTTTTGCTTCCCGTGCAGGAAACCGTTACAATAACGGCCATAACTGCGACAATTGTTTTTAAAAGTTTCATTAAATTATGAATTAGTTTTTCAATAGTGCTGCAAAGATAATGGAAATGAGGGAAATGATAAACATCGGATTCTGCAAAAAAGGTGTTATTTTTGCGGTTAAATATGACATGTTATGAATAAATCACGTTTATTGCTGTATGCATTGACTATTATGCTTACCATTTCTTGCAGTGAAAAGAGGGTAAATCCCTTCTTTGTAGAGAGTAATTTGCCTTTTGGCGCTGTAGAGTTTGATAAAATAGAATCGACTGACTATATGCCCGCATTTGAAGAGGGCTTTCGTAGGTTCAAAGCCGAAATTGACAGTATCGCAGCCTGCCCCGATGCTCCGACGTTCGAAAACACCATCGAGGCTCTTGAGGGCAGCGGCCGTCTGCTTGCCCGTGTGGGTAATGTCTTCTTCAATCTCATGGAGTCCGATGCCGATGACATTATGAAAGAGACCGAGAAGAAGGTCATTCCTATGCAGACCGAGAGCAGCTCATATCTCTATATGAACGAAACCCTCTTCAACAGAGTCAAAACTTTATATGACAACAGAGAGAGTTCGGGATTGACCGTTGAACAGCAAAAAGTGCTTGAAAAATATTACCGCCGTTTCGTAAAAGGCGGAGCGTTGCTGGATGAAGAGGTCAAAGCCCGTTTTGTGGAGATACAGAACCGTCTGGGTGAGCTGCGCGTCAATTTTGCCGAGAACAACTTAAACGAGAGCAACGCCTACATACTCCACGTAACCGATATAAAACGTCTTGAAGGGCTGCCCGAAAGCCAGCTTGAGGCCGCTGCCACCCGTGCAAAGGAGAAAAACCTTGAGGGATGGGTGTTTAACGTACAGAAACCCTGCTGGATACCTTTTTTACAGTACTGTAAGGATCGCGATCTGAGAAGACAGATGTACCGGGCCTATTACAATCGCGGCAACAATGACAATGAGTATGATAACAAAGAGATAATAAAGGAGACACTTACCCTGCGACACGAAATGGCAAATATTCTCGGGTATGAGACCTTTGCCGATTTGCAGCTTGAAGACCGGATGGCAAAGACCCCTGAGGCTGCTTATGACCTGCTTATGGCTATTTGGGAGTATGCCCTGCCGCAGGCAAAGCGGGAGCGTGACGAGATGCAGCAGATCATTGACAGCGAAGGCGGGAACTTCAAACTGGCTGCATGGGACTGGTGGTATTATGCCGAGAAGCTGCGTAAGCTCAAATATGATCTGGACGAGTCGCAGCTTAAGCCCTATTTCACTCTTGACAACACGTTTAAAGGTGCGTTCATGGTGGCCGAGAGGCTTTTTGGAATTAAGTTCCGTCCTGTTGACAATCTGCCGGTATATCATCCGTCCGTAGCTACCTGGGAGTGCCTTGATGCCGACGGCAGTCATCTGGCCTATTTCTATACCGACTGTTTTGTACGTCCCACGAAGCGTCAGGGAGCCTGGATGACAAATTTTGTAGATGCCTATAATTTCGGAGGAGAAGATCAGAGACCCTCAGTAGTGAATGTGTGTAACTATTCGGTACCTACCGACACCCTGCCCTGTCTGCTATCAATCGATGATGTACGCACCGTATTCCACGAGTTCGGACACGGCTTGCACGGAATGCTTACCAAGTGTCATTACCCGTCGGTAAGCGGTACATCCGTACCCAGCGATTTTGTGGAGATGTGTTCGCAAATTATGGAACACTGGGCTGTAGAGCCGTCCATTTTGAAACAGTATGCCTTCCACTACAAGACCGGAGAGCCGATTCCTGACGAGCTGATAGCCAAATTAGAGAATGCCGGCAATTTCAACACCGGATTCGAAACCGTTGAACTTGTAGGAGCCGCTCTGCTGGATATGGAATATCATATGCTGACTGACTATACAGGTTTTGAAGACAGCAAGTTCGAGGCTGCTATAACAGCCAAGTTGGGTATGATTCCCGAAATAGAGTTCCGTTACCGCGGCACATTCTTCAACCATATATTCAATAACAACTACTGTGCCGGCTATTACAGCTATTTGTGGGCCGAAGTACTTGACTGCGATGCTTTTGAGACTTTCCGTGAGGAGGGTCTTCTCAATCCTGAGACAGGTCGCCGCTACCGGGAGAATATCCTCGAGAAAGGTGGCAGCGACGACCCCATGGAGCTGTATCGCCGTTTCCGTGGCAGTGACCCCAAAACCGAACCTATGTTGCGTGAGCGCGGTCTTATAAAGTAGATCATGGCAGGAATAATATTTCTAATCATTGCAACAATATGTGCTGCAATGTTCTCTATTCTTTTTAAGTTATTTCAGCTCAAAGGTATTGATTCGCTTCAGGCAATATTCTTCAACTATATAACTGCCTTCATTCTGGGTTTGATCTTCTCTCTTCACGGTGAGATTGTGGTTAATCCCTTTAAGGCCAAATGGTTTATTCCTGTAGTTTTACTGGGATTTGTCTTTGTGGCAGGTATGATAATGTTATCTGCATCTACCCGTCGTGTAGGAGTGGCTATATCTACAGTCTCCAGTCGGGCTTCGATGGTCATACCCATCATAGTCTCATACCTCTTCATAGCAGGCAGCGACGCCCCCAAATGGCTTCCTATCTGCCTTATGGTGGTAGCCATGACACTGACCATCTGGACCGGCAAACCGCAGAGGTCGGCAAGCAGGGTCTCTATCCTTGATATTATTGCTCCGATTACAGTCTTTTTGACTTTCGGATTAAGCGCCTCCATGCTCAAGATAATCCAGGACCGTATAAGCGTTGCCCGTGTCGGGTGGTCGCAGTCGATGGTCAACAGCGAGCTTTCTCTTGTCACAGCAACCATATTCTTTGTAGCCGGTATTCTTTGTATATATTCGTTTTTCAAGAAGGACAAAAACGGAAACTCCGTTCCTTTCAAATGGAAAAATCTGCTGGGAGGCATAGCGCTCGGTGCAGCAAACTATTTCTGCACATACACCCTGATGCTCTCCATGAAGACCATTGACTCCTCTATCCTCTTCCCTATCCATAATATCGGTATAGTGGCCATAGGAGGAGTTGTGGGATGGACGGTGTTTAATGAAAAAATGAGACCGCATCAGGTGGTAGGTATTGTTCTGGCTGCGGTCTCGATTATCTGGTTGTATATCTGACAAGTTTAGTTGAATATATACTTGATTCCCAGTTGCAGATACCAGCAGTTGGAGGTTGACTTCAATCTGTCGAATGTCTTTGAAACCAGTCCGTCAGCCGTGCTGTAGAGAGTATATACCGGCTGTCCGGCATCCGATGACTTCTCTTTATCAAAGGTAAGAATCTTACCGCCGTTACAGGCCGACGGTGTCTGTGACACGCCCCATTTGCTGTTGATCAGATTGCCGACATTCATCAGATCGGCCGATATCTGAAGCCAGTTGGCCTTGCCGCGCACCTCAAACAGCTTGAACTTTTCAGATATATGAAGGTCAAAACGGTTCAGCCATGGCATCCTTGCAGCATTGGCTCCGGCATACTCTCCCTTGTGAGCGCTCAAATAGGGGTCCTGATTCACGAAGTTCCAAAAAGCTTCCTGTTGCTGTGCAGCCGTGAACCCTCCTTTATCGGTAAATAAGATATCATCCTTGGCAGCCGGAATCCAGATAAGGTCGTTGTTTATACCGTCACCGTTCATATCATTGGTATAGACATAGCTGTAACTGCTGGCACTGTGTCCGGTGTAGAAAACACCGATATTGGTCTTTAACCGGTTTCCGCCAAAGTTATATGTAATGGCGGCGGTCAATTTATCGGGAATTGCGTAAGCCGATACTTTTTCAACCTCTTCGTTAGGACCGTTGACCGACGGAGTGTTGTTCCATGTCGAAAAGAGTGCAGCACCGGTCATATCGGAGACCGAGCGGGAGTCCATGCGGATATAAGAGAATTCGGCATTAAGGCCATTGACAGGTTCAAGTGAGAGAGTAACGCCTGCCGACCAGCTGTAACCCTTGTTGGTGTTCCTCATGACAACCGCGCCTCCTGCCGGTGAGACCCGGCTGTCAACAAGTACGGATGATTCGGAGCTCTCGCCGTCGGCAGAATGCCGGTAATCAATGCGGTTGTCACTGCCGCTGAACCGGGCATACGAATCGGCATGCCTGATGTTCAGGTTTTCGGTACAGACGGCGTTTATATCCTTATTCCATATTCCTTCAAGGGTTATTGCAGCCGGGAATGAGAGTGGCAGGCTGATGTCGGCCGCAAGCGATGATTTGAGTACGGACGGCAGCCTGAAATTCTGATCTACACCGCATACGGTAGCATTGTTTATCACTGTTCCTGTGCCTGAAGTCATAGGATAGAGTTTGTTTCCATCGGAATCGGTCAGACCGGCCAGCCACTCACGCAGCGAAGTTTCAGTGTAACGGAAACCGTCGCCTGCCAAATCGGAAAGCACTCCATGTTTGTCGTTGGTAACTATTACCGAATTCTGAAGCGTACCGCTGTAATTGGGTACGTTTGTGAAGAAAACCAGCGGTATGCGTCCTTTGAACAGGCCTGCACCGCCCCGTATCACCGTTTTGCCTTCGCCGGTAACATCCCAGTTGAATCCCACTCTGGGAGACCACTGAATATGAGTATCGGGCCATTGTCCGGTATCTATGCGCGGTGATTCATATCCGTCGGGCTCTGTGCCTTCGGCATAATAGTGTCTTGTCCAGTCCAAATCCAAAAAGAGCCTGTTGGTCTCAAGTTTTTCATAATATTGCATCAGATCGGCACGTAAACCGTAAGTAACAGACAGTCTGTCAAACAGACGGGTCTCAGCCTGTATAAATGCCGCACTCTGTCCGAACGATGTCCTTGAAGCCGGGTCGGCAACTCCGTCATAAGTGTATGTCATGCCGAACGCTACGGGAGCAGCCATATTTATAAAATCATCGAGCGAGGCATATCGGTAATATCCCGTCCCAAACATTCTGTAATTGGTTGCGCCCTTCTGGTACTGATAGCTCAGGCCTGCTGTTATAGTGCTGTATCCGAATGTCCATCGCAGATAGTCCGATGCGCTGTATGTCCGCACGTAGTTTCCCGTTCCTTTGGAGTAGAGCTCATATCCGGCACTCATAAATGCGTCCCCATCCTTCCATATATCAATGTGCGGGAACCATGCAGACTCCGAATCGCGCAGATTGCTTACATCGGATACGGTAAATAACAGATTATTACTGATGTTATTACCCAACCGGCTGTTCAACTCGGCCACTCCCGACCATGCCACATCGTTTATGGTGTAGCAATTGTTGCGGAAGGCGTATGCGTTATGCGATATGCGTTCCGATG
>DDLZ01000061.1:13246-15168 GCA_002340405.1 Bacteroidales bacterium UBA2559 | reverse complement strand
AAGAGCTTCGCTGAAACGATTCATATCCTGAGCGGTGACACGGCTTGTGAATGAACTTATATCGGATATGCCGTCATCGGAGAGCTTCCATTCCGTTATCGGACCGGGTCTGGAGACCTGTTCCATATTGACAAACCAGAAAAGTCTGTTCTCTACCAGAGGTCCGCCCATAGCCAGTCCGTACGTTTTTCTTATTTCATCGATACGGTTGCCCAGTGAAACACCGTCTATCCTGTTACCACGCATCTGCTCATTGAAATAGTAGGAATAGAGCGTAGCCTTAAAATTGTTTGTGCCGGATTTTGTCACAACATTTATCCCGCCGCCGGTAAAATCGCTTTGACGCACATCATACGGTGCAATCACTATCTGCGCCTCATCAACGGCATCGATCGATATGGGTGTGCCGTTACCGGGCAGAGCCGGTGAGAGTCCAAAGCTGTTGTTCATCACCGCTCCGTCAATTGTCAGCATGGTGGAACGGCCGTCGCGGCCGGCCATGGTGTTATTGCTGCCGCTATACGGAGACAGTCTTATGTAATCCAACAGGCTGCGGTTTGCCGAAGGAAGCATCTCTATACGGCCGCTCTTCACATTGTAGGTCTGCCCTGTACGCGTTTCGGTAAATTTTGAGGTTACGGCCGTAATCTCCACATCCTGAATCATATAACCGGACTCTTTCAGTATCACATCTAACTTATACTGTTGACCCGCCGATAATGTTATGTTTTTGAACGACTCGGTATTGTAGCCTATAAAGCTGATCTTTACCTCGTATTTACCGGATCTGAGTCCGGATACGGAATAGACTCCGTAACGGTTTGTTATGGCGCCGTATCCGGCTCCCGTTTCGGTGTTGATAATCTGTACGTTTGCTGCTTCAACGGGATGGGTATAAATATCTGTTACTGAGCCACTTATTCCTGTTGTAGTGTTTTGCGCAACAGCACTGTAACTTATGCACAAGCAGAGAAATAGAATGTACAGCAACCTTTTCAGGCTGACACAATAATTGTTACTCACTGATTTTTCCGATGCGGCTGCATTCGGTGCGGATTCATCTGTGCCCTTGGCAAGAATGAAGTTTGCAGGCACGGTCATGCCTGACAGAATTGTCTTTTTTCTCATAGTTTTCTTCTTCCATCCAGACTTTAACTGTTGGTACCGTAGTCGCAACGGTTCTGCCTTTCGGCTCGCGGACTTTACCGCCAATCGGGAATTTCACCCTGCCCTGAAAATTGTTTTGCAAAATTGCGGTGCAAATATCCGCTTATTTGCCGACAATAACAAATATCTTTTTGTGAGTTTATTCTGAAGGAGTGATTTTCAGATTCAGTTCTTTAAGCTGTACCTCTTCAATCGGACCGGGAGCATCGAGCATAATGTCACGACCGGAGGTGTTCTTGGGGAATGCTATACAGTCACGGATGCTGTCCAGACCTACGAACAGACTCACAAGCCTGTCCAGACCGAATGCCAGACCTCCGTGAGGAGGCGCACCATACCTGAATGCGTTCATCAGGAAACCGAATTTTGCCTGAGCCTGTTCGGGAGTGAATCCAAGTATCTTGAATATTTTGGCCTGCAGTTGGCTGTCGTGGATACGGATTGAACCGCCGCCTACTTCAGTGCCGTTTATAACCATATCGTATGCATTGGCACGCACAGCGGCGGGATCGGTATCAAGCAGTTCAAAATCCTCGGGTTTAGGGCTTGTGAAGGGATGATGCATGGCCATGAGGCGGTTCTCCTCGTCGCTCCACTCATACATGGGGAAGTCTATCACCCACAGACATTTGAACTCGTTTTTCTTCTTTAGATCCAACTGATTTGCCATTTCAAGACGGAGCTCGGAAAGCTGCTTTCGAGTCTTCATTATCTCATCGCCGCTCAGTATGAGTATAAGATCGCCCGGCTCGGCT
>DDLZ01000061.1:509-13222 GCA_002340405.1 Bacteroidales bacterium UBA2559 | reverse complement strand
CGGGCATAGACCATACCCTTGGCGCCTATCTGCGGACGCTTCACATATTCGGTCAGAGCATCTATCTGTTTACGTGTGTATGTCGCTGCTCCTTTGGCACAAATACCTCCTATGTATGAGGCAGTGTCAAAAACGCTGAATCCGTGTCCTTTCAATATATCCATCAGCTCCACAAGACGCATATCGAACCTCAAATCGGGTTTGTCACTGCCATAGTATTTTATTGCGTCCTGCCAGGTCATGCGTTGGAAGGGTTCGTCCATCTCTATTCCGAGTATGCTTTTGAACAGGTGTTTGATCAAGGCTTCGAATGTTTGAAGAACATCTTCTTGCTCCACGAAGGACATCTCGCAGTCAATTTGCGTGAACTCCGGCTGACGGTCAGCGCGCAGGTCCTCATCGCGGAAACATTTGGCTATCTGGAAGTAACGGTCAAATCCCGATACCATAAGCAGCTGCTTGAGTATTTGCGGACTCTGTGGCAGAGCATAGAATTGACCGGGATTCATGCGTGATGGCACCACAAAATCCCGTGCTCCCTCAGGCGTGGAATTTATAAGTATTGGGGTCTCAACCTCTATGAAGTTCAGGTCATCCAGAAACTTTCGTACCTCCATGACCATCTTATGGCGCAGTTCAAGGTTCCTTCTCACACAATTACGGCGCAGGTCGAGGTAACGGTATTTCATGCGCAGGTCATCACCTCCGTCGGTATCGTCTTCGATGGTAAAGGGGGGTGTCAAGGCTGCGTTAATTATTGTCATAGAGTTTACCAGAATCTCTATGTCGCCTGTAGGTATTTTGGGATTCTTATTGGAACGTTCACCCACGCTTCCGGTTATCCGAATCACATATTCGCGGCCAAGACGGTTAGCCTGATCGCTCAGATCGGCATCGGCGCTTTCACTGAAAACCAGTTGCGTTATTCCGTAACGGTCCCGCAGATCTACGAAAACCATGCCTCCCATTTTTCTTATTTTTTGAACCCACCCTGCCAAAGTCACGGTCTTGCCGACATCGGACAGCCTGAGTTCTCCACATGTTTGCGTTCTATACATACCTAAATCCTTAAAAGCCCTGCAAATTTACCTTTTTGTTTCCACCTTTTAATGTAAAAGCGAATAAAAATTACTTAACTTTACGCCCCGATAAGACTATTAATAAAGTAAACATTACATTCCAATATGAAGAGTGATATTAAAAAGAAGAGATTATCCAGTCTGTTGCCGATTCTGGTAACCACTCTATTTATCTTTACGGGCTGCGGCTTAGAGTATTTTGACGAGGAGATGCTTATAGGCAGCTGGTCTGCTACCGACGGCTATGATTACACTTTCCACAGTGACTACACAGGCGAATCGTACGATAAAGAGGGCGGCCTCCCCTTTACCTGGCGTTTGGATAGCGATGAGCTTATATTGCGTTTTACCGGAAAAGGACAGGCCGGCAAGACGGCATATCTCACTTTTGTCATCAAAGAGCTCTCCAACAAGAAGATGGTGGCATATGATAAGAATGACCCGTTAGAAGAGAAAATATATTTTACAAAGAAGTAAATGAACGCTACAACGAAGAAAATCCTTAAGATTTCAGGTATCATCCTGGGGGCGATACTTTCAATCATAATAATTATTGTGGCTCTTGTTTGTTGGACGATACTTACTCCGTCAAAACTGACCAAATTAGCTCAAAAAACCATTGACAGTAATGCTCCGTGCAAAGTTGACCTGAAAAATGCCGACCTTACACTGGTACGTACCTACCCTTTCTTGGGACTATGTCTCAACGAAGTGCTTGTCCATGATGAGATGGAGACATCACCAAATGATACGCTTCTTTATATAGATCGTTTTACCGTTACCGTTGACCTGAAAACCTATCTTAAGACAAATAAGATAATCCTTACCAATCTGTTACTGGACAAGGTTCAGGCGAATCTTTTTACCGATTCTCAGGGTAACGGCAATCTCTCTTTCCTGACCGACGGTGCCGTTGATGAACCTGCAGAGGAGCAGGAGATGGAATTATACCTTGACCTTCAGAATATTATCGTGTCGGATGTCAATATCGCATATAACGACCTCTTTTCAGGTACTGCCATGCATCTGGACGATCTGGGCATAAACCTGAAAGGGTTGCTTGACCGCGACAGTCTGGATGCCGGTGTTACTTTGGACATTGCGCAGATCGATGCTGCCATAAAGAACGACTCTACCAATTTGGAGGCATCTGTCAAAGGTTTGAAGGGGACCGGACAACTTTCCAAATACGCCGATAATGTTGCATGTAACTTTAACATACAGGCCCTCAACACATATGCCGCCGAGGGCACTATGAGCGCGGTTGTAAACGACCTGAATCTGATCCTTGGCAAGATGACCTGCAGGCTCAGCAACGAAGGCCTTGAGGACCTTAAGGCGGCATTTAATATGGGTGCAGCCAACCTGAATTTCATTAATGACGGGATGACCACCACAACCGGACGCATATTAATGATGGCCGATGAGGCTGCAATGGTTGGTGACAGTCTCCATATGAGCGGCTTCTCGTTCATGTCAAACGATATAGATCTGCAGATGGTAGATTCCACCGGATACATGACAAGGGCAACACTCGAATCCCTTCTTATAAATCTTGAAGGAGGTCTAAAAACTGACCTTTCCAGCGTCAACACCGGACTCTCGGCAAGCCTTACGGGAGCCGATATCTCCATGGACGACGGCATATCTCCGCTGAAAGCCCGTTCGGAATCTTTCTCATTCAGTGCCCAAGGCAAGATTTACGGCGATGAGGTATCGCTTGTTTCGGATTTCTCAACCCCTGCCCTATGGCTTGATATGAATGGCGACAACTATCTGCCCGGATGGCCGCTTAAACTATCCATACCTTTAAAGACTAACCGCAATGTAGATCGTTTCAACATTCCAAACGGAGCGGCCCTGACGGTCAACGGTCAACGCATAGGATTCAATGCCAACGGTGTCTTGGGCGGTTCCTCCATAGTTAAAGGAAGTGCAGGCATCAGAACCGCCGACCTCAACATCGATAAGCTTGTATCTATGATCCCGGCCGCTTACAAAGATCTCCTTGACGGAATTGACGTACATGGTATAATGGGACTTGATCTGAGCATAAAAGGTGACATCAAGGAGTCCGGCATAAATCTTGAAACTGCCGTGGCCGATGTCGCGCTGAGTAATCTGGATGCCACGATGAATGACTCCCTGCATGCCGAATCGAGACATGTTACGGCCACAGTCCAATATCCCAGCACTATTGCTGTTGACAAGACCCGTCAGACCGCCGATGTTTTTGTTAATGCCGATGATTTGATGCTGCTTCTGGTCGATTCTACCTCGATTGACGCTCGTTTCAAGGATCTGAATCTGGTTGCGTCGGTCATAGGACTTACTGACACCCTGACTGAAATGAGCGCCAACGTGGATATATCGTTGTCATGTCTTGATGCGGTTATGGACACCATAAGGGCTACGTTCCACAATGCCGCCCTCAGCGCTACCATAACTCCTGCCGACGGTGTCACCGCCATGATGGCTGATCTGGAATTTGACGAATTTTCTGCTGTCATGGGTTCCATGCTCAAAGCATCAATGGGCAACACTACGCTGCTTGTCAAGTCCAGATATGATGAAACAAAAGATGACATATTTCTCAAATGGGATCCACAGCTCAAGATGAGCGTTAAAAATGGAAATCTGGAGATGCTTGCCGAACCTGTACTCTTCCCGCAACTGGATATAGACTTCACTTTAGACCGTTTCAAAATCAACGACAGCCGTATGATCATGGGCAATTCGGACATCATTGTCTGGGGTGACATATATAATCTCGGTGAATTTATCGAAAAGACCGGACTTCTTACCGGAGAAATGTATCTTGAATCGGACCATGTTGACGTTACCCAACTGCTTGGATTCTTAAACGGATTTACGGGTGACGAGAGTGAATATGTGGCATTAAATCAACCAATAGAGGCCGGTAATGACACTCTGACTGCTCCATTTATGGTCCCCAAAGGCATAGACCTGACCATGTACACCAATTTCGCGGAAATCATTTACAACGACCACCTGTTTACCAATGTAGGCGGCGACGTTACCATAAAGGATGGTGTTGCCGTATTACAGGAGCTTGGTTTCTCGTCCGATGCCGCCAAGATGCAGCTTACCGCCATTTATAAGTCGCCCTCAATTGACGAACTGTTTATGGAGCTCGATTTCCACCTGTTGGACATTGAGATAGATGAACTTATAAGTCTTGTCCCCGCTGTTGACTCCATTATACCTATGCTAAAATCTTTTTCAGGCAAGGCTCAGTTCCATTTAGCTGTTGAAACCGAAGTCAAGCCTGACTACTGGCCTAAAATGTCAACTCTGATAGGCGCTGCCGCCATCGAGGGCAAGAATCTTGTGATTATGGACAATGAGGTCTTTAACAGCATAAAGAAGAAACTCCTTATGAGTAAAAATGCCACGAATGTGATTGACAGCCTTGATGTTGAGATTCAGATATTGCGCAACAAGGTTGATCTCTATCCCTTCCTTATTCATATGGACAGGTACCAGGCTGTCATAGCAGGCCGCCACAACATCAATAAAGACCTTGATTGCGGATATCATATATCACTCACTGACACACCTTTACCAATTAGACTTGGAGTTGATATTTCAGGTCCGATTGTGGATATAACAGACCGGCCGCTCAAACATATTAAGCTGGTCAGGCCAAAGTACAATAAACTGTTCAAGCCTGACAAACGCGGCGATACGGAGCAGAAAGTGCTTAGTATGAAACAGGATATTCTGGAGACATTGAGGTCCAATGTCCGTGAACAATACGGCACAACGTCTAGAAGACCGCCGCATCAGGAATAATTTAAAACCGTCCGGGAAAAATAAGAGGCTGTCCGATAAGGGCAGCCTCTTTGTTCTTTATAATGTTATGTAAACCGTATAAACAGCTACAATAAATGGTAAGAAACGGCAATTCCCACCGTTACCACCGAAGCCATCACCATCAGTTTGATAAGGATATTAAGTGAAGGTCCCGAAGTATCCTTTAACGGATCACCCACGGTATCACCGATTACTGTAGCTGCATGGGAATCTGAACCCTTGCCCCCAAAGTTCCCCTCTTCAACATACTTTTTGGCATTATCCCAGGCGCCGCCCGAGTTTGCCATGAATATGGCAAGAGCAAATCCGGAAGTAATGGTTCCAATAAGCAATCCGGCAATGCCGGGAACTCCCATAATAAATCCGACAAGCACGGGAATAATAAGAGCAAGTATTGATGGAACAAGCATCTCCTTTTGAGCTCCCTTAGTTGATATCTCAACGCAGCGGGCATAGTCAGGCTCCGCCTTTCCTTCCATAATGCCGACTATGGTCCTGAACTGTCTGCGTACTTCATCAACCATTTTTTGTGCAGCGCGTCCCACTGCATTCATGGTAACGCCGGCAAACATAAACACGGCCATCACCCCGATGAACATCCCTGAAATAACGAGAGGATTCATAAGGTGAATATCATAATGCTGCACAAAGTCGTAAAATGAAGCCTCAACGGCAGGTACCTTATTAATAAGGGTTTGAGGTGCATCAAGAATATTAATAAACATCATGCGTACCTCTTCAAAATATGAGGTCAGCAGAGCAAGAGCCGTTAAGGCAGCGCTGCCGATAGCAAAGCCTTTCCCTGTGGCGGCAGTGGTATTGCCGAGAGAGTCAAGAGCATCTGTGCGCTGACGTACTTCCGGTCCCAATCCGGCCATCTCTGCATTTCCCCCCGCATTATCGGCTATCGGCCCGTAAGCATCGGTTGCCAGAGTAATGCCCAAAGTAGAGAGCATGCCCACGGCTGCAATACCGATTCCATAGAGTCCCATATTCAGTGTCTCAACGCCAAACTGAAAGCCTGAGGCAAACAGATAAGAAAGGATAATGGCGACAGTGACAATAATAATAGGAATAGCTGTCGATATCATTCCTGTTCCAATACCTGCAATAATCACCGTAGCCGGTCCCGTTTTACTTGCTTTGGCTATGTTTACTGTTGGCTTGTAAGATGCTGAAGTAAAATACTCGGTTGACTGACCTATGCCAATCCCGGCAAGCAGTCCCACCACTATCGACCCCCAAACACCCATATAGTTTGGTAAAGCAAGATATTTTAAAATGAAGAATGAAAGTATGACAATAAAGATGGCGCTAAAGTAAACACCGGTATTGAGAGAGCGCAGCAACTGCTTTTGCGAGGCTCCTTCGTGAGTGCGTACTATAAAGATTCCAACTATTGACAGCAGAGTTCCCACGGCAGCAATAAGCATAGGAGCAAGCACCGCATTTAACTGAATTTTACCATAATCAAAATATGCGGCAGCTCCCAAAAGTGCAGATGCAAGGATAGAAGCGGCAAACGACTCAAAAAGGTCGGCGCCCATTCCGGCCACATCGCCTACATTATCGCCCACGTTATCGGCAATGGTTGCAGGGTTACGCGGATCATCCTCAGGAATATGGGCCTCCACCTTCCCGACCAGATCGGCGCCAACATCGGCCGCTTTGGTGAAAATTCCTCCTCCCACACGGGCAAACAGAGCCTGAGTGGAAGCTCCCATACCAAAGGTTACCATAATTGAACATACAGTCATCAGCTTATAACCGCTGTCCATCTCCTCAATAAAATGATTGAGAACCAAAAACCAGAAAGAGATATCGGCAAGCACCAGACCAACAACTACCAGCCCCATAACGGCTCCGCTGCGAAAAGCAAGTTTCAGTCCCCCATTCAATGACTTACGGCAAGCATTGGCAACTCTGGCCGATGCCGAAGTGGCTGCTTTCATCCCAAAAAATCCTGCAAGTGCCGAAAAGCAGCCTCCGGTAAGAAATGCAACGGGAACCCAGCCGTTCTGAATTTTCAGAACATAGGCCATAAAAGAGAAAATGGCCGAAAGAATAATGAAAACAATAAGTACCACTTTGTACTGTTGTTTTAGGTAAGCAAATGCACCTTTGCGCACATGTTTGGCAATAGTCTGCATCTTTTCAGTTCCTTCCGGACTCTTCATCATCTGCTTATAAAAGTAATAAGCAAATAAAAGTGCTAAGACTGAGCTGATTGGCACAATAACAAAAATAGAATTAAGCATAACGGTATAGTTTAGTTTATTTCATACTTGGTCAATTTCCCCATAATAATGTTATAAAATAAATGAAAAAGACTACAAACAATTCCATAATCTTTCTCTATTTATTTCCCGATTTAAAAGTAGCAAAAAAATACTAAAACCAACGTTATCCTCNNATACTTAAACCAACGTTATCCTCTCAATTTTTGGGTGTCCCAATGTGGAAAAAAGAAGTGTTCATGGCTTTTGAAGGACAAATTTCCATTTCAGGGGAAATTAGTGAACAATGGTCAGGCAAGATCTCAGAAATTGATGGTTAGGCCGTCATGTGCGAAGCTGACGTGCGGAGGGAGTTTGGCGTTCATGACCTTATGAAGGCCGGCGCGGTGACTCATATGGATAAGCCATGTCTGTTCTGCATTAATTTTTTCGGCAAACAGGACGGCCTGACGCACATTTTGGTGTGTCGGGTGTTCTTTGGTGTGCAGGGCGTTTACCACCAGTATTTTGGTTCCGCGTATGAGTTCGAAATTGCTGCCGTCGATTGTTTTCATGTCCGTTATATAGGTCAAACCGCCTATCCTGAATCCCAGGATGGGCATATTGCCATGCATGACCTGTATAGGCATTACCTCAACTCCGGCAGCCGTAAAGGTCTTTCCCGGTGTTATTTCAATCAGCTTCATTGTTGGGGTGCGGGGCTTCTTCTCCTTGCCGAAACAGTATGGGATACGCTCCATAATATGCTGTATAACATCTTGCCTTGCATATATGGGCATTTCAGAATTGGCGCAGTAAGGGCGAAGGTCGTCCAAACCGCCTATATGGTCGTAGTGTTCGTGGGTAAGCAGGATGGCATCAATGCTCTCCACACCTGCCCTGAGGGTCTGCTGACGGAAATCAGGTCCGCAGTCAATCACTATATTTCCTTTCCCGGTCTCTATTAGGGCCGATGTACGCAGACGTTTGTCATGCGGGTCCGTTGATAAACAGGTCTGACAATTGCAACACATTTCAGGCACTCCTATCGATGTTCCGGTTCCGAGAAAAGTTAGTTTCATATATAGTTTACTTCGGTTTTAAGGGTTATTCCGAATTTCTCTTCTATATCTTTTATTATAGCATCGGCAAGTCTGATAATGTCGCTTCCGGTTGCTCCGCCTCGGTTTACCAGGACCAGCGCCTGTTTCTCATAGACGGCGGCAGGTCCAATTGAACGTCCTTTCCATCCCGCTCTGTCAATGAGCCATCCGGCAGAGACTTTGACCATACCGTTATCGGCAGGAAAAAAGACAACATCGGGAAATTCGGACTTTAGCCGTTCGAATTGGGCGGCGGGGATCACCGGATTCATAAAGAAACTGCCGGCATTGCCCAAAACCGCAGGATCAGGCAGTTTGCTTTCGCGTATTGTCCTTACAGCGCTCCTTATGTTGGCTAACGCAGGGCCTCCCAGCCTTGCCACCTCATGTTCAAGAGCGCCGTATTCCAACTTCGGTTGCGGTGTCAGGGAAAGCCTGAAAATGACATGTGTCACGGCGTACTGTCCTTTCAGTTCATTCTTGAATATGCTTTGACGATACCCATAGCCGCATTCGGCATTGCTGAAATCACGCCTCGTGCAGTCGGATAGGCGTATTGTCTGTACGGTATCAATAACGTCTTTGACCTCAACGCCATAGGCTCCTATGTTCTGTACCGCGGCGGCGCCGACCTCACCCGGAATTCCCGTTAGGTTTTCAATGCCCCACCATCCGTTCAGGACTGCATAGGCCACAAAATCGTCCCATTTTACGCCTGAGCCTACGCGCACCGTAATTTGAGATCCTTGTTCGGCTATAACGTCAATGCCGTCAACTGTAGAATGCAGGACCGTGCCATGGAAGTTGCCTGTAAACAACAGATTGCTTCCGCTGCCTATCATCAGCAGAGGTCTTTTTAACTCGGGCAGCAGGGCAATAAGTTCGTCGGCCGATGCCCATTCCACCATACAGTCGGCTGTTACGTCTATTCCAAACGTGTTATAACGGGCTAAAGAGCAATATTCTGTTATCTTCATTTGACTGCAAAAATAGAGAAAGTAATTGGTGTTACATATCTTTTTTGTTAATTTTGCACCTCTGAAAACAGCACAAGCAATGATTGATAAAATAGAAAAACTTATCGTTGAGATAAACGGGTTACAGGCTTCAAATGTCGGTGAGGTTGAATCTCTTCGTATTAAATATCTCAGTAAGAAGGGTATTATCAATGACCTTATGGCCGATTTCCGCAATGTACCCGCCAATCAGAAACGTGAGGTCGGACAGAGATTGAACACTCTGAAAACAATTGCCCAGGATAAGATCAACAGTCTTAAAGAGAGCGCAGAAGCCGGCAATATTGCTGCTGACAAGCCCGATCTGACACGAACTGCCTACCCTATACCGTTGGGCACACGGCATCCGCTGAACATAGTTAAAAATGAGATAATCAGCATATTCTCCCGTTTGGGATTTGTACTGGCCGATGGTCCCGAGGTTGAGGATGATTGGCACGTATTTTCATCGATGAACTTTGCCGATGACCATCCGGCACGTGATATGCAGGATACCTTCTTTGTCGAAGCACATCCCGATATCATTCTGCGCACCCACACCTCATCGGTACAGAGCCGTGTTATGGAGGTCTCCAAACCCCCTATCCGAATAATCTGTCCGGGGCGTGTCTATCGCAACGAGGCCATCAGTTATCGCGCACACTGCTTCTTCCATCAGGTCGAAGCTCTCTATGTGGACAAGAATGTGAGTTTTGCCGATTTGAAGCAGGCTCTCTTATATTTTGCACAGCAGATGTTCGGTCCCGACACCAAGATACGCCTGCGTCCCAGCTATTTCCCGTTTACTGAACCTTCGGCCGAGATGGACATAAGCTGTAACATTTGCGGCGGTGAGGGCTGCGCATTCTGCAAACACACCGGCTGGGTGGAGATCCTCGGATGTGGAATGGTTGACCCCAACGTGCTTGAACTGTGCAAAATAGACAGCAAGGAATATACCGGATATGCTCTGGGCATGGGTATTGAACGCATTGCCAATTTAAAGTATCAGATTAAAGACCTGCGTCTCTTCTCCGAGAACGACGTCCGTTTCCTCAAGACGTTTGAACATGCCAATTGAGCGGCAAGACGGAACCGGCTTTCGGTGTTGACCATAAAATCAGACCAACGGCCCTGTGAAAAAGCGTGAACTATATGAGAAATGCGGCGAAAAGCTTGCAAGGGAGTATCCCGAGGCCGGAACAGAGTTGCGTTTTGCATCGACCTACCAACTGCTTGTAGCGGTAATATTGTCGGCGCAATGCACAGACCGCAGAGTCAATATGATCACTCCTGCCCTTTTTGAGGCATATCCTACGGTTAATGAGATGGCTCTTGCTGCCGAGGAAGATATATTTTCTTATATTAAAAGTGCATCTTATCCCAACTCCAAGGCAAGACATCTGGCTGCGATGGCCCGTAAGGTGGTTTCTGATTATGACGGCCAAATCCCTTCGACCATGGAAGAGCTCGTCACTCTGCCGGGAGTTGGACGAAAAACCGCCAACGTGATGATTGCCGTAGCATTCGGCGGACAGGCTATGCCGGTTGATACGCATGTCTTCAGAGTCAGCCACAGGATCGGCCTGGTGCCGGCACGCTGTAAGACACCGCTCAGTGTCGAAAAGGAGTTGGTCAAACATATCCCTAGGGAGCGGTTGTCAACCGCTCACCACCATTTGATACTTCACGGACGGTATGTATGCACAGCCCGCAATCCGAAATGTGCAAAGTGCGTTCTTTTTGACTGCTGTGCCTATTTTAAGAAAAACAATAAGAAACAGCCCTCTGTTTTACACAATTGAAATACTTACTGATATGAACAAAGAAAAGAAAGACATTTTAGAAAGTATAAGAGAGGTTAAGCATTCTCTGCAAAAGCCTGATAAGTACATTCCTTTGGTTGAGGAACGTTCACTTGACCGCGCAGAGATCAAGGAGGCCGTGAAGCTTTTCAGGCATCTCGTCTTTGGCAATTTCTTCGGAACGATTGACCTTTCAACCTCACTTAGCCGGCTGTACACCATCTTGTCACATCAGGTTGACTATCTGGTGCGCGTATTCAATGAGATTATACCATGTTGTGCCGACGAGATAGCACAAAATTTTATAGAATCCATACCTGAACTGCGCCGTCTTCTGGGGACCGATGTCAAGGCCATATATGACGGTGACCCCGCCGCCATAAGTCAGGAGGAGGTCATATTGTGCTACCCGTCACTGGTGGCCATGATACATTATCGTATGGCGCACCGCCTGCATGAGCTGGGCGTACCCGTGATGCCGCGTGTAATAACCGAATTGGCACACTCCCTGACCGGAATAGATATTCATCCCGCCGCTAAGATAGGCGAATATTTCAGCATAGATCACGGTACCGGAGTGGTAATAGGCGAAACTACAGTTATAGGTAATCATGTGCAATTGTATCAGGGAGTTACGCTTGGTGCAAAAAGCTTCAGATACGATGAGAACGGCCGTCCCATCAACATTCTGCGTCACCCTATAATTGAGGATAACGTAGTGATCTATTCCAACACTTCGGTACTGGGACGCGTCACAATCGGACATGACACCATTGTCGGCGGTAACGTCTGGCTTACTCATGATTTGCCGCCCTACTCAAAATACTTTCAGACCAAAGAGAGTGAGGACTGGCGCTGACCGGTGGATTTTTAATAAATAATTATTCTAGTATGATTGAAAATAAGTAATTTTACGCCACTGAGTATTTAAAAACCATTAACTAACAGATATTATGACAATTGACAAATTCAACTTTTCAGGTAAGAGAGCTTTCGTACGCGTGGATTTCAATGTTCCCGTTGACGAAAATTTCAACATCACCGATGATACCCGTATTGTCGCTGCAATGCCTACTCTCAAGAAGATAATCGCTGACGGCGGTCGTCTTATAATTGCTTCACATATGGGCCGTCCCAAGAAGAACCCCGATCCCAAGTATTCACTGAAACATATTCTCAAACATGTCTCAACCTGTCTTGGCGTTAACGTAAAGTTCGCCGAGGACTGCGCAAAGGCTCAGGATGCCGTCGCTGCTCTTAAGAACGGCGAGGCGCTGCTGCTTGAGAACGTACGTTTCTATGCCGAGGAAGAGGGTAAACCCCGCGGCATTGAGAAAGAGGATCCCGGTTACGAAGCAGCAAAGAAAGAGCTTAAGGCTTCTCAAAAAGAATTTGCCAAAACCCTTGCTTCATACGCCGATGTATATGTGAACGATGCATTCGGTACCGCTCACCGCAAACATGCTTCTACGGCAGTCATGGCAGACTTCTTTGATGCCGGTCACAAAATGTTCGGCTACCTTATGGAAAAAGAGGTAACGGCTGTTGAGAAGGTGCTCAATAACTCTAAAAAGCCTGTTACTGCCATTATAGGCGGTTCGAAGGTTTCCTCAAAAATAACCATTATTGAGAATCTGCTTCATAAGGTTGACAATCTGGTAATTGTAGGCGGAATGGC
>DDLZ01000061.1:0-228 GCA_002340405.1 Bacteroidales bacterium UBA2559 | reverse complement strand
CGAAGAACGGCGCTTTCTCATTGGTTGGCGGCGGTGATTCGGTCAGCGCAGTCAATCAGTTCGGATTTGCCGACAAGGTCTCGTATGTATCGACCGGCGGCGGCGCCCTGCTCGAAGCAATTGAAGGCAAGATTCTGCCCGGTATTGCTGCAATTAAAGGCTAATATTGAAATATATTCCGTAAATTTGGAACCGCCGGAACATTTCGGCGGTTTTTTATTTTCTCTA
>DDLZ01000009.1 GCA_002340405.1 Bacteroidales bacterium UBA2559 | reverse complement strand
ATACCGAGCGGAGTAGCTGCGGTAAGTCCGTCCATATCGGCGCCAAGTCCCAGTATAGAGTGGTCAACCACCCATACGGTTTCACCTGTGATAACTGTCGGGTAGGCAAAAAATATGAATGCCCGTGCAATAAGAGCCACATTGAGGAAATTCATTCCGGTGCCGCCGAACAGCTCCTTGGCAAAGATAACCGCGAAAGCCACAGCCAATGCAAGGATCCACAATGGACAGGTGGCCGGAATGATCAAGGGAATTATGAAACCTGTTACGAGGAATCCCTCATGAATCTCCTGTTTTTTCCATTGGGCTACAATGAACTCAATGGTAAGACCTACCGCATATGAAACTATCAGTCTTGGAAGAACGGCCAGGAAGCCGAACAAAAACATATTCCATACCGAACCGTCAAGTCCGCTCAACATGTAGTGCTGATAGCCTACATTGTACGAACCGAACAGGAACGCCGGGAAAAGCGCTATGACGACCATGATCATCATACGCTTGCTGTCAAATGCGTCATGTATGTTCACACCGCTCTTTGAAGTGGTGTTGGGAACAAACAGGAAAGTTTCAAAACCATCAAAAACCGATCCGAAAGCCTGTAATTTACCGCCCTCTTCAAAATTCGGCTTTATCTTATCTATAAATTTTTTTAAACCCATAATTCTTCAGATTTTATGCCATTTCGGCGCGCAGGTTATCCAAGCCCTCGCGCACAATGCGCTGAAGCTCAAGTTTTGATGAATCTACAAACTCACAAAGGGCAAAATCCTCGGGAGCTACCTCGTAGATACCATATGCTTCCATCTTGTCAATATTACCTGTTATAATAGCTTTGATAAGGTATTCGGGATAGATATCCATCGGGAAGACCTTATCATACTCATTTGACATGATTATGTGACGAGTACCGCCCTTGATGCGGGCATCTATACTAAACCTCTTCTTAGAACAGGAGAGCCATGAGAAGAACGTACGGCTCACGCTGTATTGCTTGAAGCGCGGCGCGATCCAGCCCATAAACTCGTTTACGTCATCACCCTCGGGAATTACGGTAATCATATTTGCAAAAGAACCCAAATAGTCATCTTCCGATGCTTTTACCCCCGTAAGCACGTTGCCGTTGATTATACGGATATGATCCTTCCTCTTCAGACGGCCTTTAACTATGGTTGAGATCCGTGCTCCGGACATTATCCTGAGGTATGTAGGATTGACTATCTCTTCACCTGCAACTGCAATGATTCTGGTCAGGTCCACTATGCCTTTATTGAAAAGACGTCCTATGAAAATCACCGCCTCGGGAGCCATGGTCCATACCACCTCACCTTTGTTCACAGGTCTGATACGGTTGATCTGTACCCCGACGTTTCCTGCAGGATGCGGACCCTTGAAGACATATAGGTCAACATTATTGACCTGAGTCAGAGCCTGTGCAGTCTGAGAGGCACTGATGCTGAGCGTTGTGGGAGCGATCTTGGCCAAAGCGCTGAGACCGGTCTGAAAATCCAGTTCGTTACCTTTGAGCACTATCTCAAAGTCAGGCGCCAGCGGATTGGTGTCAAAAGCCGAGACAAATATTCCGCGGGGAGTATCGTCAGGATTGGCGATAATGTCATACGGACGCTGACGAAAGAACCCAAACAGTCCGGACTCCATCAGATGTGACTTAACCTCATCGCCTGAAAGAGACTGCACGCTCTTTGTCTTGAACTCGACATGTTTTTGTTTGGCATCGGGTTTGACCACAATGCTCAGAACCTTGCGACGCGCTCCACGGTTCACAGCCAAGACCTCACCGCTGACAGGTGAAACAAATTTTACCTCAGGGTGATTCTTGTCAATGAACAGAGCTTCGCCGGCCTTGACCATCTGCTGCTCCTTTACCGCAAGCTTGGGGGTAACACCTGTAAAATCGGGCGGACACAAAGCATATGTGTCCGATGATTCCGATTGTATAACCTCACAGGATGGGTTACCCAGCAACTTGATGTCCAGACCTTTTCGTAAACGAATAATTTCTGCCATTTGTTGTTAATATATTGTTATAGCTTAATCCTACAAATTGGCCACGAAGATAGCAATAATATAGGTAATAAAAGATAATAACGCTTATTATATTTTTTTTATTTTCAACCATAATGTATAAGCATTTTTTTTCCACGTATAGGCTTCAAACAGTGGCGTTTTTATAATTTTGATATGCCTGAATCGGGAATTATCAATAAATTTCATAATGATTGTCCCGGACAGTCTGTTTTTGATATATCTTTGCCAATAGAGTTGAATAATGCTATGAGAATATGAGGACCGGAAGAATCCTGCATATATTGATTACAGTGCTGCTGGCGCTGTTCGTTACGGGCCACATCCTGCTGAACAACAAAAAAATTCAGCAGGAGACTGCACATCATGTGGTTCAGATAGCAAGTTCATTTCTGGGCACCGATGTCAATGCCGCCCGCGTACAACTAGTCTATCCCTTCGGCATAACTATTGACGGGCTTATCATCCATGACTTGACCGGCGACACTCTGGCATATATCGGTTCGGCTACACTGCGTTTAAAACCGATCGACCTCATATACGGCAATCTGCATGTGACCAGTGTGAGATTGAGAAGTCCTAAAATAAAACTCAGCAAAGACAGTGTTCAGGCTGAGGCCAACTACGCTTTTCTTATGGACCTGTTTGAGAACGGCGAAACCAAAACGAACAGTAATCTGGCATTTAAAGCCAATTCCATTCTCATAAGAAACGGTTCCATCAGATATGACCTGAAAACATCCCCGCAGACCCATGGAATATTTAATAAAGAACATATCAACGTAAGTGGTCTTAACGCCAATATTTCGCTGAAAAATTTGGAGAGCGATTCACTGGCTTTCGTGATAAGAAAGTTTGCTTTCACCGAACATTCGGGTTTCACTCTATCCAACCTCCACGGAGCTGTCAATATCGATGATAACTCTCTCTCCGTGAACGGACTGAAACTCTCCACTCCAAACAGTAAGTTCGATATAGATAATCTTATTGCCGGTTATGGCCTTAAAGGATTTTCCCGCAGTCCGATAAATCTGACAGCCAACCTGCAGGCATCAGTTACAGGAAGTGACTTCAAAGCTTTTGTACCTGAAGCCGCTGCCATGACCGAACCCATTGATCTTTTCCTGAACGGATACGGCAATAACCTCTCCTTCCTGCTCAATAATCTCAATGTCAGTTCCCGCACAAATCAGTTCGCACTGAAGGGAAAAGGACGGATTTCAACGGATGAATCACTGATTTTAAAGTCGGTCAGCAATTTCAGTCTGGAAATGGATATGGCCTCTACTATGACAGCATGGGCCAATAAGCAGTTGAGCGGATTCGGATTCAAACTGCCTGCCGTCCTGGGCAGGACCGGCAAGATGTCGGTTACCCTGAATGCCGACGGCGACATTTCTAAACCCGATGTAACCGCACTCATCGCAAGCGGCGCCGGAATAGCAACAGCTGCATTAAAAGGGGTCGGTGGAAAATACAATCTCTCAATAAGCGGGGACTCACTAAATCTGGGACGGCTGACAGGAGACCGTAATTGGGGAGTTTGCAATCTTGTGTTTTCGGCTGTAGGCGCATAATCGGACGGAATTCTTTCCGGGACATTCGACGGTACCGTTAAAAATGTCGGATACAAAGAGTATATCTACCGTGATCTGGCAATAGGAGGAACATTCCTCGACAGATCGGTAAAAGCCCAAATAGGCTTCGACGACGTCAATGCATCAATATTAGCCGACATTGAAGCCGATTTCCGCAAGGCTGTTCCGTCGGGGCGTTTGACCTTGAATGCAGAGTATATAAATCTGGACGCCCTTAACCTGTCAGAGATTGACGGAAGGTCTATCTCATTCAAATTGGCAGCCGAGGCATCGGGAAACGATCTTGACAATCTGGAAGCCCGGATGAAAATTGATACTCTCTTTTACTCGGACTATAGCGGCGACTGGCAAATGGATAATCTGACTGCCGCTATTGGGACTCTGGACAGCAAATCCGGATGCCGCTCCGTATCTATATTCAGCGACTTCTTCAATATGAGTCTTATAGGTGAATACAGCCTTGTCACACTACCCGGCTCACTGCTAAAGATATGCGGGAGCAACCTGCCTACATTCAGTAGTTTTGTTTCTGACAGAACCGGAATTAAATCCGTACCTGAGCCGGGAAAAGACTGTTTTCACGCACAAGCCACAATCTACGATGTTTCTCTGTTTCAGAAAGTGTTCCATATGCCCATCAGTATTGACCGTAATGTCAGTATAACATGCTATATGGACGACAGAGAAGATGAATGCACAATCTATGTTGATGTTCCCGAATTCAAATTTGAGAACAAATGGGTAAAATACGCAGACCTGACGCTTGATTCAAGAGAGGGCCGCTGTAACCTGCTTATATCCGGTACTTACGGCAACGACACCTCAAGTGTGAATGCTATGCAAGCGATGTTTGAGGCCTCCGATGATGTACTGAACAGCCGGTTGGCTTGGAAAAATATCGAAGACGGAGCGTTTGAAGGTGTTCTGACAGCAATGACCCGCTTCATCGAATATGACCGGAAGAGCAGATGGCTGCACTCTTTCAACCGGATTGATTCAACGCAGATA
>DDLZ01000130.1:7205-16719 GCA_002340405.1 Bacteroidales bacterium UBA2559 | reverse complement strand
GGACAGACAGCCGCAGGTTTAGATTGATGTTTCAACCGGACAGAGCAATAGAATTTGCCTTCTTTGATAAAGAGATCGTATCGGAAGCGTTCTATTCGGTAATAGATTATGTCATGGATTATAGCAGAAGCGGCAGCACGATAAGAGTATCGACTTCAAATAAGAAAGGATACTTTGAAATAATTGTGGAATGCAGAGATAATATATTGCCGGCCGATACAGACAAAATCTTTTTAGAAAACCCCTACAAAAGCATAAAAAAAGAGTATGAAGAGAACCTTATAAACCTGCCCTCGGCCCGTGTGAAAATGAATCTTATGGGAGGTGATATTTACGTGAAAAACGGTCCTGGGGAAACCGGAGCTGTTTTCCGGATAAAATTTCCCGACTCTATGGAGTCGGAAATAACAATACAAGAGAGTGTCAGGCCATACAACCATGAAAAAGAAGAGGCAGAACGGCTATTGGGAGAACCCGATGACTTTGACACAAAAAACGCAACCCTCCTCATAGCTGATGATCATAGGGAACTGCTTGACTACCTGAAAAATGAATTCCGTCCATATTTCAAGAACGTATATACCGCAATCGACGGCAAGGAAGCTCTCGAGTCGGTAAATGTCAAAATGCCTAACATAATCATAAGTGACATTATGATGCCGCGAATGAACGGATTCGATCTTTGCAGAAAAATTAAGGAGAATCCTGAGCTCAGCCATATCCCCATAATATTGCTCACCTCAAGAACCGACCCTATAAACCAGAAGCTGGGATACAAAATAGGCGCCGATGCTTATATGGCCAAACCCTTTGATTTGAGAATAATGTATAAACTGATATGCAGTCAGCTCAAAAACCGACAGGAGATAAAGAAGTTATATGCAGGTTCATTTTTCACCTCTCTGACTGAAAACATCAATTATACTCCTGCTGATGAACAATTTATAATCAAACTTAACAATATCATAAAAGAGAATCTTGACAACAGCGACCTGGATGCTCAATTTCTTGTGGATAAACTATGTATATCACGGACCTCTCTCTTCAACAAGATGAACAGTTTGCTGGGAGTTCCTGTTGCCAAATATATACGCCGCATGAGAATTGAAGCGGCCAAGAACCTGCTTGTAAATACCGATAAACAGATTAACAATGTTGCATTATGTACAGGTTTTGCTGAAAGTCAATACTTCAGTACGGTGTTTAAGCAGGAGACAGGAATGACCCCTACTCAGTACAAACAAGAGCATGCTAAAAAAAGGAGAATAGAGAATAAAGTGAATCCATGAAAAAATATGCTCTGACTTTTATCCTGTTGCTCGCTTCCGTTTTACTTAAGGCTTCGGAACAATATATTATTTCACAAACAGCCTTAGAAAGACATCTTGACGGGCAATCCATAAATGCGCTGGCAAAGGATCATTACGGGCGTTTATGGGTGGGAACAGACCTTGGTGTATCAATTATATCCAATGGTATCGTAAAGACCCTCACAGAGGCCTATACAGACCATGGCAGAATTGTATTAAGTGAGGTCAGCGACATTATATGCACCGACCATGCTCTGATTGCGTCCGGTTCCTGTATAATTGATATGAAGGGCGATAATGGCCAAGCCTCCGTCTTAAGTTACGCAGGCAAGCCTATTGATGCTGAAATAATAGCTGAGATCGGTCAGCTCGCTGTTATCTTTGACAAAACGTCCATGTCTCTTTATGCCTACGACATGGAGGAAAAACAGTGTAAAATACTGAGAAAATTTGACAAAAACGGTGGATTCTCTTTTTCAGCCATACTCAGCCGCAAAGACAGTTGTGATAAAATGGAAGTCCTGCTGATTGACAGGACAAAAGGAGTATTTCGGTTTGATATGGGAACCGGAATGATGGAAAGAATAGATAAAATCGTCCATCCTTACCCGGTTGACATCGCTGATATCGACAACAGTGAAGGAATAATATGGCTGGCTTCATCTGACCACGGTGTTATCGGTTATAACATGAATGAGGGATACGCAAAAATCGAAGAATACACCTGTTTTGATAACGCCATATCCTCCATCAAAATCTTACCGAAAGGGAATCTCCTCGTATGCTGTCGGCGGAGCGGGATTTATATCATAAACAGGAATATGTTCGGCCTGAATCGCATTGTAAAAATAGATAATGGCAATGTCAGAAACGTTTCTTCAATTCTGATCAATCCCATAAAAGACGAGATTTTGTTAGGCACATTGGATTACGGACTCGTATCGATGAAAAAATCATTCATTGGTGCCATAAGAAAACTTAATGCCGTATATGACAAACTCTCACCATTCAACATTGCTGTATCGGCGTTTGAAGAGCCGGACGGGAGTATCATAATTGCTACCGGAAATGACGGGATTATGTGGATGGATATAAAAAACAAAAAAATTAAACTATTCCATAAGACAGTCGGAGAAAACATAGTTTCAATGTGCCGTTATGACAGGAACAGGATAATATATTGTGTTAAAAACAAAGGTCTCTATATGTTAGATCTTGAAAACGAACATATTTCGGCTTTTATGGCTTATGAAAAAGGGTTTGAAGAGAGTGACGGATACAGCAATACCATTCTCACATCGTTACCTGACGGGAATATCATGATATTAAACTTTAATGGCAACCATTATCTATACAACATAACGGAGGGCTTTTTTTACCCCATAGAGCTTCAAACCGACGGAAGGCTCATTACGGAAAAGGTTGACAAATGCTGCGTCTTAATGTCATCGGTATTTATCGCTGTTCGAGGCTCTGTCATGGAAATAGACTGTGAATCATTTCAGGTCAAACAGGTTTTAAATATCGCTGATTTTACTGTCAACTCCATATTGTGTATGGATGTTGACTCTCAGGGAAAGATTTGGCTGGCAGAGCCGGCGGGACTTCACTGTTACGACCCCGAATCTTCTGAGAACTCTATGGTACTCTCCTCGGAAGGAATAGGCTGTTTCCTTAACATATCTGTTGACCGTCAAGACAGGATATGGATACCGACCTCTTCCGGCTATATCCTGCTNNTGTCATTTTTTAAGCCGGTTCTCACTTCTCACCAAAGACGGGTATGTCCTGTTCCCCATATCAAACGGCCTTGTAAATGTAGATACGGGAAGACTGCCTGAAACGGAACAGACCTCCTTAACCATGGCTTGTCTATCGGCTGAAAGCAGCGATAAGAGATTTTCACATGATGAATTAGCCTCTTCTGATAACACCCCTCTAAAACTGCCGGTCGGCAGTTCGTGGATTGCAGTTGATGTAACCGTCAATTCCTTCAACCCTTCGTATAATCATCTGTTAAGATATTCCCTGACAAGAAACGGGAAACCGTTCAGCTCCGTTACTTCATATGGCTCCGAGCTCAGATTTGAAGGCCTGAAGGCCGGTTCGTACAAATTAACCGCCAACCAAATGTACACAAACGAACCGGAAACCGAAACAACCCTGTTGTACTTTAAAATACCACAAAAGTTTTGTCTGACATTTCCCGGTATTATAACCGTTTTTCTTGTCGCCTTCATAGTTGTTTATCCGATTACAGCTCTGAACTCTACGCTTAAAAAATTGACCCTGGAGAAAAAGATGGCGGAAATATATATCAAAAACAGGGACAATAAAATTAATTTCCTGTCAAGTATCGCCCATGAACTGCGTTCCTCACTTTTCCTTATCTATATTCCCATCAAAGAGACACTCCAAAAAAAGGATTTAAGCAGTAATAATCTCCGCAAAGTTGAAAGCCTTCACAATCAGATTAATAAAATGAATTCAATGATTAACCTGATCCTTGACAGCAGTCATAACATAATAGACAAAGAGGATCTTCTCTTTGAAATGGTTAATCTTAATGAATGGCTTGGTACTATTATTCTGAATTATGAAATCATTTGTAAGACAGGACAGCACAATCTTAGATTTATTCCGGACTATAATGTAAACGAGGTAAATATTGACAAAAACATTGTGGAAACATGCCTTTCAAATCTGATTAACAATGCCGTAAAATACAGTCCCCCGGGAAGCTCCATTACCATATATACAACCAAAAAAGAGGGATTCGTCAACATATCGGTCAAAGACCGTGGAAGGGGATTCAAATGTGATGCCGAGGATCTCTTTAAAAGAAACTACCGCGAACAGCCTGATGATGGTGCGTCGGGATACGGACTGGGACTGACCTATGTACGTATGCTTATGGAACTGTCAGGAGGGACAATAACTGCATCATCTAACCCCGACGGAATAGGGTCCATATTCCGCATGTCACTTCCTATTTGAATCTTTATGAGAGTTTATAGAGAGCGCCGGGAGATGTTTTGATAAGACCTTTCATCTCGAGCGAAAAAAGTACTGTCATAAGCTTGGTATATGGGATGTTGCAGTCAACTATTATGGTGTTTATATGAACTCCGTGAGCCTTGAGTCCTATTCTTTCAAATACCCTCTGTTCATCATCAGTCAGAGCGAACGGAAGCGTCTTCTGAAGCGGAGTATTGTCACTGTCGCAGGACCAACCCATTGCGTTAACAAAATCGGTAGCCGAAGTTATCAATGCTGCCCTGTTCTCCCGTATAAGTTCATTACAACCAACCGAACAGGGATCGCCCACACTGCCGGGAAAAGCAAAACAGTCCCGATTGTAACTTTCTGCTATTTCGGCCGTAATCAGTGAGCCCCCTTTTGCCCGTGATTCCACTACAACAACCGCATCAGCCAATCCGGCTATAATCCGGTTCCTCTTGACAAAGTTTGCTTTAAAGGGCTGGGTCTGACCCGTAAATTCGGTAATCAGCGCTCCTCTGTCCAAAATTGACTTTGCAATGTTTCTGTGAGAAGGGGGATATATCTGATCCAGGCCATGAGCCAGAACAGCCCAAGTAAAGCATCCGGCTGATAAAGAAGCTTTATGGGCTTCAATGTCAATCCCTAAGGCCAGACCGCTGACGACTACAACATCAGGACAGATCCGGTATAGCTCTTCAACAAAAGTGCTACACATTCTACGACCATAATCTGTGGCCTTTCTAGTTCCTACAATACTGACAATTTTTGCAGCATTGAGATTGGCATTGCCCAACATAAATAGAAGCAGAGGAGCATCGTGGCAGTCGCGAAGACGTACAGGATAATCCGAATCAGAAGGGGTGATGCACCTTATACCGTGTTTTTCTATAAAGTCAAGTTCTTCACGGACAGAAGAAGAATACCCGAAATCTTCCAGAGCCTCAATGAGCTTCCGGCTGACTCCAGGTATTAATTCTTTCAGATGATCGCGACTCCTGAAGATCTCCTGTGCACTGCCAAACCGTTCATAAAGGAGCTTGGCTCCTATACATCCCAGTCCTTCTATTCTGTTTAAAGTGAGCAGCGCCGTCAGTTCATCTTCCGGCATTTTTCGCTTATTCTGTTTTTTAGAGGCTTGCTATTGCACTCTGATATTTCGCAAATTCAATGTCATTCTTGATCTTTTCCCTAATTGAAGGATCAAGAGCCAGGGCATTCCTCAAATTCTGAGTAACGGCTGCAGCATCATTAGTACGTGCAGCGGCTACGGCAAGAAGGTATGCAGTGTTGGCATCGGCGTTTTTAACTGCACCGAGCACCCTCTTTGCACCGGCATAATCCTTAACCATAATCATGGCCAGTGCCTCAGCGTTGGTGTTGCTGCCTCTAAGAGCTGAAAGAGCACGCTCATACTGTCCCTGGGCTATGTACATGTTTCCAAGAGCCTCCTGATTGGCTTTACTGTCACCACCCTTGGCAAAATATGTAGCTGCATCAGCGGCCTTATTTTGAGCAAGACACAGAAGTCCCATATTGGTGTTTGCATCAGGAGCAGATGAATTCAATTGCAAAGCCTTCCTGAAGTTTGATTCGGCTGTAGCCAGGTCACCGTCATTGAAGGCTATTTCACCAAGATTATTGAATGCACGATAATCATTTGGGAAGTTAGTTGTGACAGTGTTATAGATATTTTTCTTCTCGGCCTTATCGGATGTCAGAGTAGCGGCATAAAGCAGCTCTTCAATGCTTAGAGATTTAGGATCGGACTTGAAAGCATCTCTGATCTCATTATCCGAACGTCCGATTATCTGATAGTTCAAGGTCAGACGTGCACGACGCAACTGCGGAAGGATGTCTGCAGCAAGATCCTTATAAACGGCTGAAAGATTCTTAATTTCTGCCTCACGACGCTCGGGATCATCATACATTGAGAGAACACGAAGGATCAAATCTTTATCCTGAAGGTTTGAATTGCTTACCAACTCTTTGAAACCCTCCCAGTCCTGAGCGGTATAGTTAGACTCAACTTCTGTCTCAATCTTAGCTTTCTTGATCTCGTTCCCAATATATTTAGCAGCGTTTGCCTCACGCTGGCTTGCCAATCTGTCATTCAGTTTGACTCCGCCGTCAGGTGAAGCATAAGCCGATACCTGAACATTCTCAATAGCGTAATTTTTTGTATCGGCGGCATAGTTTACCATTGACTCCTTCAAAGCCTTTACAGCATCGCTGTTGGTCTCTGAGGAACGGACATTTGCCTGCTGAATGACAAACATGATATTTGCATTCTGTGCCTGTTTGATTATACGCTGGAAAGCATCCTGTGAGGGAACCGTATTGGCACCCTTCGCCGTCTCGGNNCCGTATTGGCACCCTTTGCGGTCTCGGAATAGAGTTCGGCTGTGGATAATACGCCGTCGGCTATCTTAACAGGAGCAATCTCAATCGATTTTCCGTTTTTCGACGCGGAGAATGTCACATAAAGCTCGGAAGTGGCCATTTCCGGCTGATACTTGAAAGCATCCTTGAATGTGAATGTACCGCCATTCTTGTAATTAACAACTCTGTTGTTACCCTGAACGCTTTCACCCTGAAGAGTTACAGACTGGCCTTTAACGGAACCGTCATTCCAGCGAAGCTCGGGAGTAGCCGTGCAAATCACCTTCTTGGGGAAGAACTTAGCCGGGAATGTACCGGTTACAGTGTAGGGGACTTCTCCTCCCACTGCCTCAAGTACCTCGGGGGTAACCACATAATAATCTGATGACATGTCCATGCCGGACTTACATCCAATCAGCATAAGAAAACCTGCACTTAAAAGCGCAAAACGCAATGATTTTGACATAAAAGTTTTATTTAGTTAATCGTTTATAATTTTGTATTTTAGATGAATTGCAAATTTACAAAAAAAAACGTAGATATAACATAGTTCTATCTACTATTTTTAGATGATGTTCAAATATTTCTCGGATGATGCATCATTATTTCATGACGAAGACGGGAACGGTCAATATGAGTGTATATCTCGGTTGTCGTAATCTTTTCATGACCTAACATGGTCTGGATTGCCCGAAGATTTGCTCCGCCTTCCAGCAGATGCGTGGCAAAAGAGTGCCTGAAAGTATGGGGGCTTACATTCTTCGTTATACCGGCTTGAGCTGCCAAAGTCTTTACAATACCAAACACCATAACACGCGAAAGAGGACGACCCCTGCGAAAACTGAGGAACAGGTAGGGTTCGGCTCCGGGTTGGATGTCAATATGACACCGGTCATAAAGATAGTTGTTTATCTCCTTAATGGCACTTCCGGAGACGGGAACCAGTCGCTGTTTGCTCCCTTTTCCCGTCACTCTGATAAAGCCTTCATCAAGATAAAGGTCGGCCATTTTTAAAGAGCAGAGTTCGGAGACTCTGAGACCGCAACTATATAACGTCTCGATAATCGCCTTGTTCCTATGCCCTTCACGGGACGACAGATCGATGCAGCCTATTATGGCGTCTATCTCCTGCACGGAGAGCACATCGGGAAGATGCCGACCCGTTTTAGGCGACTCCAGCAGCTCCCCGGGATCATCTTCGCGATATCCTTCCAAACAAAGAAATCTAAAGAAAGACCTCACACCGGATATGATCCTGGCCTGTGAACGCGGAGCTACCCCCAGATCGCCCATAGCTGCGGCAAACTCATGAAGATCATCCAGTGATACCTTGCGGATATCGGCATTACAGTCATCAAAATAGGAGAGCAGCTTCGAGAGATCATACATGTATGCTTCGGCAGTGTTGGCTGACAGAGATTTTTCAAGCAAAAGATACTGACGGTATCTCTTTAGCATCAAAGAACGTTCAGTATCATCGGATGCACAATATGACTCCACTCTTTTCATATATCTGGGGAAAAACTTATAACTTTGCGACAAAACAACCTTGCATACCGGTTTCAAAGATACAAAAAATGGCAATATCAGGACAAGGTATAGGCTACACGGGGGAGAATAATCTGGAAGAATATATATCGAACCACATCGATCCCGAAGGTTACCTGCTGGAAGCTCTCTACAGGGAGACCCATCTTAAAAAACTGAATCCCAGAATGGCATCGGGGCATATACAGGGAAGGTTGCTGAAAATGATTGTCTCAATGATAGAACCTATGAGCATCCTTGAAGTGGGGACCTTTACCGGCTATGCCACCCTTTGCATGGCCGAAGCTTTGCCTGACGGAGGAGTGATACACACATTCGAAATAGACGATGAATTGGAGGATTTTACAAAAAGCTGGCTAGCCCGCTCACCTTATCGGGACAAAATAATCCTGCATATAGGTGATGTATTGAAAACCGCGCCGATGCCGGAAACTGCTTTCGATATGGTCTATATTGACGGTGAAAAGAGAGAATATCCCGATTATTATGACAAACTCTTCTGTTATGTAAAACCGGGCGGATTCATTGTAGCGGACAACACATTGTGGGATGGACACGTATTTAATCCTGATTATAATGACGACCGCACCGCAGCTATCAGGAGATTCAACGATATGGTTGCAGCTGACGATAGAACCGAAGTAGCTATGGTCCCTGTCCGCGACGGTTTTTCAATCATAAAAAAAATAAAGGATTAGAATATGGATAGTAACAGTAAAAGACAACTGAAAATCTCAAGGCTGATACAAAAGGAGTTGAGCGAAATGTTCCTGCTTCAGACAAAGCAACTCAAAGGTTTTATAATAACTGTCAGCGGTGTCAAAATAAGCAGTGATCTAAGTATTGCAAGCGTCTATTTGAGTATTTTCCCTTCAGAAAAAGGTGAAGAGACAATCAAGAACATCAACGCAAATGTAAAGGAGATCAGGTACGACTTTGGGCAACGTGTCCGCCATCAGCTAAAGATAATTCCGGAACTCAGGTTCTTTCTGGACACCACCCTTGAATATATGGCTCACATAGATGAACTGTTAAAACAATAGAGTGTTACAGTGAACTTTCCGTTCTTCATAGCGCGGCGTTACCTTTACGCAAAAAAGAGCCACAACGTCATTAATGTGATTTCGGCAATATCGGCAGCAGGAATCGCTCTGGCATCATTTGCGTTAATATGTACCCTGTCCGTCTTCAACGGTTTCCACGACCTAATCTCGACTCTGTTCTCCGAATTTGACCCTGAACTGAAGGTGGTGCCTGTTGAAGGAAAATTCTTT
>DDLZ01000130.1:0-7112 GCA_002340405.1 Bacteroidales bacterium UBA2559 | reverse complement strand
TTTTTATGAGCTTACCAACATTGAAGGAATTCTGCAAGGGAACGGAATATATATGCTTTCCGATGAGGTGTGCGATTACGGAATAATGGGAGTTTCGCTTATGAGGAAAATGGATTGCGGCGCACAACCCATAAACCCGCTTACCCTATTTATACCGAAGAAAGAGGGAAGGATCAGCGCTATCAATCCGGGAACGGCATTCAATTCGGCGGCAATCTACTCTCCGGGTATTTTCTTTCAGGTTGACCAGGAAAAGTATGATGACAACTACATTTTAATATCACTTGATCTTGCAAGACGGCTTACCGGCCATGTAAATGCCGCCTCTTCCCTAGAGCTTAAACTAAAGGAAGGCACAGGAATCCGGAAGGCCCGACGGGAGTTGGCCGGTCTGCTTGGCGGGGATTTCAAAATACTTGACCGTTATGAGCAACAGGCAGATGTATTTAAAGTTGTGAAACTTGAAAAATTCATATCATATCTGTTCCTCTCATTTATTCTGCTAATAGCCTGTTTCAATATTGCAGGTTCACTTATCATGCTTATGATTGAAAAACAGCAGGATGCCCTGCTGCTAAGTAGTCTGGGCGCCGACAAGAAGAGTGTGGAGAGGATTTTCGTTACAAACGGAATACTGATCTCCATAATCGGTGCGGTTACAGGCCTGGCTGCAGGTGTTATAGCCTGCCTGCTGCAACAACATTTCGGATTCATCAAATTGGGGGCTGCCGGCAGCTTTATTGTTGACACATACCCTGTCAGCGTTAAACCAGCCGATATAGTTGTTGTGCTGATTACCGTGATTGCTGTCAGTTTTATCTCCGTAAAGCCTTTGGGACGGATTACACACAAATTTGTCGAAAAGAGGGAAACCGACTGATCCTTGCAGTTACAACGATATCGTTTCGGCGGTCACATCTCCTTTCATGAAGATTGATGCATTTGGAAGAAATGTTTCAACCGATTCTGTAGTCAGATAGCGACATGAGCCGTTTTTTGTACATTTGGCATCTATCTCGGGATGCCGTTCCAGATAGCACTTCAATGATGAAGCCACATATTCTCCCTGTGCTATGATCTTAACATTCTGCGGTACGTACTTTCTTATCTTATCGTAAAGAATAGGATAATGAGTGCAGCCCAACAGAATAGTGTCAATCTCCGGATCTTTGGCAAAGAGATTCTCAACATGACGGCGGATGAAAAAATCGGCCCCTTCGGAATCCGATTCGCCGTTTTCAACGAGAGGAACCCAAATGGGGCAAGCCTCACCTATTACCTTGATGTCGGGAAAGAGCTTGTTTATTTCAAGAGAGTATGAAAGTGATCTGACGGTTCCGGGGGTGGCAAACAGTCCTACGTGCCTTGTCTCTGTAATATCCCCGATAGATTCCACGGTAGGACGTATAATACCCAGAACGCGCCGGTTGGCGTCAAGCCTTGGAAGATCTATCTGCTGGATTGTCCGTAGTGCCTTGGCCGATGCCGTGTTACACGCCAGAATAACAAGATGGGCTCCCATTTCAAACAACCGGGTAACACACTGAACGGTAAACTCATAGACAACCTGAAACGAGCGGGTGCCGTAAGGAGCCCGGGCATTATCTCCAAAATAGAGAAAATCATACTCAGGCATGACCTCCCTGATATGTTTCAAAATGGTCAATCCGCCATATCCGGAATCAAAAACGCCTATGGGTCCGGGGCTTTTTGGAAGCAGACCTTTACTCATTCCTCTATATTAGCCTCTTCGTTTGCCTCTTCATCTTCCTCTTCCTCTATTTTTACCGCTTCATTAATCGGAATCATTAAGGATTCGAAATCGCCTTCAGAAACATCTTCCTGCAAACCAAGAATTTTATATACATAATTGGAAATATCTATTCCCTTATCATTGTTGATGTAGAGGTATGCTCCGGTTCCCGTGTCAATCACATAATCAAGATTCAAATCCATTCCGGCCTTGTAGATTGCTTTCAACAGTTTTTCCTTAATGGGGTTGAGCATCTCCAAGCGTATGCTTTCCAGATCAACCTGAACACTGTCGCGGAATTCTGCATAGGCATCCATAAGCACCTGCAGCTCTTTTTGGCGCTTAGCTACAATGGTTGGCGCCAGATGGTCCTGCTCAAGCATGAATTCAACATACTGTCTCTCAAATTCTCTTTTGGAGCGGTCAATCTCATTTTTATAATCAGACTGAATTTTTTGAAGATTAAGTTGTGCCTCGAAATACTCAGGCATAAGTTTTATGGCACCATTGAAATCCATATATCCGAAATTGCCGGTCTGTGCCGATACGGCAACCGTTACCGACATTAACAACAAAAAGAGTGTTTTTCTAAAGAGTTTCATATTCGGCAGTATTATTGACAATTACATAAAAAGGGGAAACAAAGATTAAATCTGATTCCCCTAGTGCCTTAAATAGATTATTGTATATCCAATTTGGCCTTTACAGCTTCGGTTACATCGGTAGTAAGAGCTGTATTCACAAAAGGTACCGCAGCATTCGATAAATCAAAGATACAGATATATCCGCCCTCTTCACCAACATCCTTAATGGCTTTCAGAAGTTTTGTCTGGATCATTTCCATCAACTCCGCATGCTTATTGTTAAGATTTTCTACACTTTCAGAGTAATACTGCTCCATCTTCTGTCTGCTCTCCATAATCTCCTGTTCACGGCGGGCACGGATATTTTCGGGAAGCGTTTCGCGCTGACTCTCATAATCCTCAACCTTCTTTGTATATTCGTTCATCATATACTGAAGCTCCTCATCATATACTTTTTGAAGATTATCAAGTTCTGTCTGTGAAGATTTATACTCCGGCATCAACTGAGCCACATTTGCCGAATTGATGCTTCCAAATTTCTGTCCGTACATACACATTGGCGCAAGCGCCAGAATGATCGCCAATATTTTTTTCATATTAAGAAGAATATTGTTAATTACTAAAATAATCCACAAAGATAAATAATTAATTTGAATAGCCCAGCTTTTGCAACACCTCATTACTAATGTCTATTTTGGGCGATGCATAAACCATACTGCTGGCCGACGCTCTGTCAATTACAACCTGATAACCATCGGTTTCGCAAATCTGTTTGACAGCCTCATATATCTCATCCTGAATAGGTGCCATCAGGCTTTCACGTTTTTTATACAGTTCGCCCTCCGGACCGAAATACTGACGCTTGAGCTCGCTGGCTTGCTTCTCCTTAGCTACAATCTCTTCCTCTTTTTTTGTCTTCTGTTCATCCGAAAGGAAAAGAGCTTCGTTCTGGTAATTCTTATACAGGGTCTGAGCTTCGAGCGAAACCGCCTCCACCTCGGCCTGCCAGCGCTTTGAAAGTTGATTCAACTGTTCATTGGCACGCTCGTATGCCGGTATTCTGTTTAGAATATACTCCATATCTACCAACGCAAATTTCTGCGCACCTAAGGTAAGGCAGAAAAGGCACATAAGTGCGGTAAGTGAAATAATCTTTTTCATAATATCATCTATTTCTAATTTTAATATATGCTGTTTTGTCGTTAAGTTAAAATTCCTGTCCCAAAATAAAATGCACCTGACTGCCGCTGTACTGCTTGGAGCCGTTTACAGGATCAAACCCATATCCCCAGTCAATACCCATCAGACCTATCATTGGAAGAAAGACACGGACGCCCACTCCTGCCGACCTTTTCAGGTCAAAGGGGTTGAATTTGGAGATCGATGTCCACGCATTGCCGGCCTCAAGGAATGCCAGCGCATAAATAGTAGTTGAGCTTTGCATCATAAGAGGATATCGCAATTCGGCTGCCATACGCGTGTATGCGTACCCGTCCGAGTAAGGAGTAAGCGAACCGTTGTCATAACCCCGCAGTCCTATTATTTCGGTGGCGTAGGTATATGAACCGCCGCTCATGCCGTCACCGCCCATAAAGAACGTTTCAAACGGTGATTTCTTGTACTTATTGTAATGTCCGAGCAGTCCGAAATCCATCCTTGTCATCAGGACCAGACGATGTTTGGCGCCTCCTGTCAGCGAAGTATAGGTGCGACTTGTGAATTTCCACTTGTTATATTCGATCCACTTATGTTTTCTCTCCAGTTCAGACTGGTATGTAGCCGAAGTCCTGTCAACTGCCAGATTCTCATAGTCCACGCCGTCAAACAGCGAATAGGGCGGAGTAAGAGCTACCGAAAACGAGAAATCCGATCCCGATGTAGGAAACAGGGAATTGCTGATAGTGGAATGGCTCAATTCAAACGTCAGGTTAACATTATTACAGGTTCCGTTGTTGATAAGGAAATATCTCCACTGCTTTATGTCATAGAGAGTATATGAGAGCGAAGTCCTGAACACGGTATAAAAATCGGGCCAGTTAAGCCGTTTTCCCCAGCCGATTGAACCGCCTAACATCTTAATGTAGGTATCCGGATCATAATAGGACTCGTAATTGTTATAATATCCGCCACCGTAATAGTTATAGTTTCCGTAACCGTAATAATAGTTGCGCATATTGTTATAATAGGCTGAATTGTAGTAGTTACTGCTTATGTCGGACTGTTTGGAATAGTACATATTTACCCAGAAAGAGTTGGGTCGCTTTCCTCCCAACCAGGGATCCATGAACGACAGACTCCATGAGTGATAAAACTTACCATTGGACTGACCGCTTATAGAGAAGGTCTGTCCGTCACCCTGAGGAAGGAAATTATGATAATTATCGCTCTTATGGAACAGGTTGTACATGGAGAAGTTTGTGAATTTCAGGGCTATCCGTCCGATAAGTCCCGTCTGCCCCCAGCCGGCAGAGAGTTCAACCTGATCGCTGGCCTTTGATTCGAGCATCCAGTTTATGTCAACGGTCCCATTTTGTGGATCCGGCTTGACATCGGGATTGATGGTGGTCGGTTCAAAATGTCCCATATTGCCGATGGCCCGGAAAGAATTTTCCAATGCATCATAAGAGAAGACATCGCCCGGACGCGTAAACAGCTCGCGACGAACCACGTTTTCATAAAGACGGTCATTACCAAAAATGTTCACACGGTTTATGGTATGTTGAGCGCCTTCCGCAATTCTCATCTCCAGATCAATCGAGTCTCCCTCAACGTTAGCCTCGACAGGGTTTAGCTGAACCATCACATAGCCGTTGTTATAATATTGTCTTATGATGGCGTCGTCATCCGACCTTACACGCTCCTCGAGTTTCTTCTGATTGTAAACGTCACCTCTCTTCATACCCAAAGCATCGTTCAAAGCCTTGCTGTTATAAACTGTATTACCCACCCAATCGATATTGCGCAAATAATACCTTTCACCCTCGTCGATGGTCAACCAGACGTCAACCGTATTGTCCTCCGGATTGCTTGAAATACTATCCTTGACTATATAGGCATCCCGATAGCCGAGTTCGCCGTAGCGCTCCATTAGATTGTCCATATCGGCCACAAACTCCTCATTGACGAACTTTTTAGTGCGGAAAAAATCACGTAAATAACCCTTTTCATTGGTCTTTTTCATAATTTTACGTATGTCGGCATCGGATAGAACTTCATTGCCTTCAACATTAATCTTTCTTACTTTGATCTTATCTTTCCTGTCTATATAGATGTCAACATAGACCAACCCGTCTTCATCAACCTCCGAGCGCTGCTGCACCCTGACTTCGGCATCCTTGAAACCTTTTTCATCATAATATCTGCGAATAAGAGTCTCGGAACGGTTCAGAATATTGGGGGTTATCTGAATTCCCGGAACCAGTTTGAGTTTCTCTTCCAACTCGGTCATTTCGCCTTTTTTAATCCCATGAAAAACCGCCTCTTTGAGTTTCGGCCGATGGACAACCTCTATTTCCAGCCAAATTTTGTCACCCGAAATTTTTGTGGCAAGAATCCTCACATTTGAAAACAGTCCGTTTCTCCACAGACGCTTCATGGCATTTGAAATCTCCGGACCGGGAACGGCGATACGCTGACCTACAACAAGACCGGAGAGATTTTTCAGAGTCTGTACATTCTGGTCATCGCCTTTGACGGTTATGTCGGCAATTTCATATCGTTTTGGAGTGCCGGAATAGAGAATTACCGGGTTTTCCTCTACCTCTTCATCGGTTTGCGCCAAAATCGGCACAAACGCAGTAAGCAAGAGGAGCGGTAAAAAGAGTATTGTTTTTATCTTCATTTTCTTCACTTTTTGTTTAGTCGCTCTACCTGGTCGCCGGTGAGACCNNTCGCAGAAATAGAGCTCAGTATATGCTGACTGCCATAAAAGGAAATTGCTAAGACGCAATTCCCCGCCTGTCCTGATAAGCAACTCGGGGTCATTCATAAAGTTCGTGGTCAAGGTATCGGAAACCATTTGTTCATCGATCCGCTCAGGTTCCAGCTCCCCGTCAGCCACCCGTTTCGCAAGTTTTTTGACTGCCTCCGTTATCTCCCAGCGGGAAGAATAGCTGAACGCTATCACCATACAGGAGCGGTCAAAATGACGTGTATTGTCTATACACCTTTTTATTTTTTCCCAAACTCTGGGTGGGAGCCTGTCAACATCGCCGATTACGCGAAGACGTACCCGGTTACGGATGAATATCTCTTCTTCGATGTTATCAAAAAGAAGATCCATCAGAGCACTCACTTCATATTCAGGACGATTCCAGTTCTCCGTTGAGAACGCGTAGAGCGTCAAATACTTGATACCGAGTTCTACTGCATTCTCCATTATTTTACGGACCACCTCTACCCCTTTTGCATGCCCTTCAGTACGCTCCAATCCGCGCGCTGTAGCCCAGCGGCCGTTTCCATCCATTATGATGGCCACATGCTCCGGGATCCTGTCCATATCCAATTGTTCCCGATATGTCATCTCTTTCTGATTTTAATATCATTACAATCACAAGGACGCCTGAACACATCAAACGTTATATACAACATAGTAAAACTGTAGCTGTCCTTGTTTTTCATTCCTTTTCCCTTTATCATGAACGGATCGTCCAGCGATGTCCATTCCGTCGAAGTCACATCAAGCTTGTCCGATGAACTAAACCTCATAGTCCACTCAATCCCCACATTCGCCCTCTCGGATAATTTATATCTCATACCCAGGCCGATGGGAAATG
>DDLZ01000156.1 GCA_002340405.1 Bacteroidales bacterium UBA2559 | reverse complement strand
CAATTGGAGAAAATGGCTGGATAATCAAAGATGTTATTTTTGGAAATTCGGAGAGTGCTTTTCTTGAGCCCATACTTAAAGGCGGAGATATTGATATAATTTTTGGGGGAATAGTAATCGATTTGCGAAAAACCACCTTGCCTGACACAACCGTATATCTTAATATAGATTCAATTTTTGGGGGTATTACACTTTATGTTCCTGATAGTTGGTGCGTAAAATCCGATTTGGATTCTATTTTTGGCGGTTACAATGATAAGCGTGCCAATTTGACTGTAACAGAGGGCAAAAAAGAGTGTAAGCTTGTTTTGCAGGGTTCTCTGATCTTTTCCGGTTGTACTATTATGTAGTTTTTATAAAATTTTCTATAAGCTGATTTACAACTTCAGGTTTATCCGTATTTGAGTTATGACCGGCATCTCTTATCCATTCGATAGGGATGCCGGTATTTTCGTGCCATGCTTTATTTAATTTAAGGGTTGAACCTGCCTTGTCTTTTTCACCGCAAATCAATAAAGCAGGGCATGTTATGTTGTAGGACAAATCTTTTTCGTATGCTTCGGCAAGAATTTTATAACCGTATCCGGCAAGTTTAGCGTATCGTTTTTTATCGCCATCGTAAACCATCATAATTTCACGGATCAGTTTTCTGCCGTATTCAGACTCCGCTGTTCCCTTTGAACCTGCCTTTAATAAAGACTTCCATGGGTACAACAGATAGAGAGGTTCCATTCTTTTCAACAACCAAAGTTCTATGTTTGTCAGATATTTTCTTTGCAGTGGAGCAGAATCAATAGAGATAAAACCTTTCAGTTTTTCAGGATATAATTCTACAAAAGCTTGTCCTACATAACCACCCATAGATTGACCGATAATGACAGGCTGTGTTATTCTCTCTTGTTCAAGTATCTCATTTAGCCATTTCGCTTTGTCAAACAAGCTGAAGTCAAAATTAAATGGGTACGAAGAAGCATGCCCTGGAGCATCCCAAACAAACAGATTGTATTTATCTTTAAAATGCTCAATCTGTTTTTCAAACAGTCTGTGGTCTGCTGTTAGGCCCGGAAGAAATACCAATGTTACCACATCGGCTTCAATCTTATTTATCCAGTAGTGGATAACTCCGGATGGTGTATTATATGTTTTTTTTACCACCATGTTTTCCATTATTCTTTTTCCCGATCACCTTAATAAATTTTATTGAGTGAATGGACAGGTATAACTGAGGCGTTTTATCTTTTAAAACAATACGAAAATTTTATCCTACCGGCTGACGGTAGGATAAAATAAATGCTTTTAGTGTTAAGCTTAGATCAAGCAGCAGCCGAACTGTTTTCTACGAGGTCGTAGTAGAAAGCGGCTCTTGCAGTTCTAATGTACGGTCCAATCCAGATGAATCCTATGCCAAGTGAAAGGATACACAGCAGAATCCATCCAATGAAACTTAAATCCAGTCCGAACAGTTTCCATTTGTAACCGCGCATCATCTCAATACTCTTGAGTCTGGCCTGATTCGGACCGAGCTCAGGATTGTCAACCAGAATGTAGGGAGTAAGTGCGTAAGCATAACTCTTTATTATTCCCGGTATTATGAATAGGAGTGCCCATAAACCGGTGAACAGTCCTACAAGGAACATTCCCAATACGTTACGCCAGTAACGTTCTTTGCCAAATCCAAATTTGAACATGTTTTGTACAGTGTTCTTGTCAGCATCTTTGTAAAGTACTTTCAGCGAGTTGCAGAAACCTACTTTCATGGGTTCTAAACCGAAAAGGCTTGCGGCGACTGTAACGCCTGTTCCAATAAGTGATGCCCCAATTGCAGCAAGACCTAAAGCCGGAGTAATAAAACCGGCATCAAGGAAACCTGTAGATGCACTCGACAACATCTGTGGAGCGGTAAGAACGCCCGATACGGCGAAATAAATGAGGCCGGGAAGGACAGCCCATCCCCATTTTCCGGTTAGCGCCGCACGTGCGGCCTGTTTAAGTTCTCTGTTTCTTTTCATAGTTATATTGTTTTAGAGGTAAGTCGTAAAAAATATTAGTCAGAATGAAGTTACTCCTTCTGATACAAAAATCGTTTGATGCTCTTTTTTGGAGTCTTCTCAAACTCCTCGTGATAGATGCGTATCTGCGAAACCTGCTCATAGTTAGGCAGCATGGCGTTTAACTCAATGCGGTTCTGTTCCATGACGGCGGCTATCTGTTCGTCTGACATATTTGATTTCATAGCCTCATCATAATCGGGATATACCAGCGCTACCAATTTATCGTTTTCGGAAATTACCAGCGACTCGTTGACCAAAGTCAAGTTGTTAAGGCGGTCCTCAATCTCCTCGGGATAGATGTTCTGACCCGAAGGGCCAAGTATAAGGCTCTTACTGCGACCTTTGATAAACAGGTTACCCTCTTTGTCCATGATGCCCAGATCGCCTGTGTACATCCAGCCATCCTTGTCAATGGTCTCCTCTGTGAGCTTCTCGTTCTTATAGTAGCCAAGCATGACATTGGTGCCGCGACAGATTATCTCACCCGGCACGTTTTCGGGGTCACTGCTGAGTATCTTAACCTCCATATTGGGAACGGCCTTTCCACATGAACCCAAAACAAAGTCATTCTTATCCTCGTATGTAATAATGGGGCCGCATTCTGTAGTTCCGTAGCCTACGGTGTAAGGGAAATTTATGGAGGATATGAATTTTTCAACTTCCTGATTGAAAGGCGCACCTCCGATAATAACCTCGTAGAAGTTGCCGCCGAATCCCTTTTTCATCTCCTCGCAAACTTTCTTTTTGATCTGGTCGTTAAGCAGAGGCACCTTAAGCATCAGCTTCATCTGCGGGGTCTCAAGCTTGGGAAGAATGTTCTTCTTAATGATCTTTTCAATTACCAGAGGGACGGATACTATAACCGCGGGCTTAATCTCGCTCAATGCCTGAAAGATTATTTTGGGGCTTGGGAGTCTTGTCAGGAAGAAAATATGGCAGCCCTTAAGGAACTCATGGAAGAATTCGAATGAAAATCCGTACATATGTGCCATGGGAAGCATGGAGATAACCTTGTCGCCGGGTTGCATGACATGTAGCGCCCTTAGCGCAAACATATGGTTGCTGATAAGCGAACGGTATGGGAGCATGACACCCTTTGAAAATCCTGTTGAGCCCGATGTGTAATTGATCATAGCCAGATCATCAAACCCTGTCTTGGTATATACAACATCCTTTGCGGTGAATTCCTTGGGGTATTTGCGTCCGAACAGTTCGTTTAGGCGCTCTCTTGCCTCGGATAGTTTCTCATTGCGTGAAATTGCAAGCTGGAAATCATCAAGTATTATTATGCCTTCCAGATCAGGCATGGAGTTCTCGTTCAGATTCTCCCAAATCTGGTCTCCTACAAAGAATAGTTTTGTTTCCGAGTGGTTAATTATATGATGTATGTTATCGGCCTTAAACTCATGCAGTATTGGCACTACAACAGCGCCGTATGATATAGCGGCTATACATGCCGTACCCCAGTTGGAGCTGTTCTTACCGCACAGCGCTATGCGGTCGCCCGGTTTCATTCCGGCCTCTTCAAACAATATGTGCAGTTTGGCTATCCTGCGGGCAACGTCACGGTAAAAAAGCGTGGCTCCTTTATAATCGGTGAATGCCTCGCGGTCCCAGTTGCTGACAATGGAGTCACTTATGTATTTGTTAAGGTTTTTCTCTCTGAAGACATTGTCTGAACGGTCGTATCCTGTAATCATGGATGTGAAGGTTTAATGATTTANNTTTATTGTTTGTAATCTCTTTCACCGAATATTGTACTTCCTATACGGACCATGTTACTGCCGGACTGTATTGCAAGATGGTAATCACCGCTCATGCCGGCCGATATGGTATTGAATTCGGGTTCTTGACTAAAGTATTTTTCTTTGTAAAGGTCATAAATTTGTTTGAGTTTGCCAAATTCGTTTAACACCTGTTCCTCATTGGCGGTATTGCTTGCCATTCCCATAACTCCGCCTATGGTTATATTGTGAAGATTGCGCCATTCGCCTTCATCAAGCATACGGGTACATTCCTCAATTGTAAATCCGAATTTTGTCTCCTCCTGCGCTATGAACAGTTGCAGATAACAGGTTATATTGCGGTTGAATCTTCCGGCCTGACGGTCAACCTCGGCTAATGACTTAAACGAGTCAACGCCCTGTATTACCGATACATATGGGGCCATATGACGTATTTTGTTGCGCTGTACATGACCTATGAAGTGCCATACTATATCGGAAGGCAGAAGCTGACTTTTGGCGGTCATCTCCTGTACCCTGCTCTCACCAAAGATACGCTGTCCGGCATTATAGGCCTCCTCTATTATCTCTACAGGTTGATTTTTCGATACAGCTACAAGCCTTACTCCTTTGGGTAATTCAGATTTTATTCTGTTCAGATTGTCCTGTATTTTCATATTCAACCTTAAATAATTGTTACAAATTTAATTACTGATACCGATTAACTCTTTTAACCTTTTATATTATTTGCTTTTTGTTGCACATTTTATTGAAATTTGTGCAGTATTGAGTCCGTCAGAGAGTGCATTAAGTTTTATCTTTCCTCTTTTCCCGTTGTTTTGGAGCACAACGAGACATTTTCCGTAAAAGGCTTTTCGATGGTCTGCCTTAAAACGTTCAAGCGATATGGGGCTGCCGTTGTCAACACCGGCTATGATGGCGGGACCTTCCACTCTGAACTGAACCAAATTCTCGGCGTTGGGGCATAGGTTGCCCTCTTTGTCAAGTATCTCGACTGTCACATAGCTAAGGTCTGTGCCATCGGATTTGATCCTGCTGCGGTCAGGGGTGAGACGTATCTGTGCAGGTTCTCCTGCGGTACGGATCTCACGGACGGCTGTCTCACGGCCCTCCTTTCGGGCCACGACGCGTACCGTGCCGGGTTGGAATGTTACGTTCCAGACTACGTGCAGATGTTCCGCATCTTTGCTGCGTACCCCCTGCGACTGACCGTTTATGAACAGCTCCACCTCATCGGCATTGTTGTAGTAGCACCACATATCAATCTCCTGTCCCGGCTCCCAGTTCCAGTGGGGGAATAGGTGCAGTACGGGGGTATCGGTCCATTCGGATTGATAGAGGTAGTAAACATCCTTGGGGAATCCGGCCAGGTCAACTATACCGAAATAGGAGCTGCGGGCAGGCCATCCGTAGGGGGTGGGCTCGCCAATGTAGTCGAATCCGGTCCAGATATACTGTCCGGCCACAAAGGGCTGGCTGTTCAGAAAGATCAGATTTTCTTCGTGATGGCTGCCCCACGGGGTGCAGACGTTATCGTAAGATGAGCAGGAGAAGGTCTCGTTGTAGTAGGGACGGTCCCATCTGGCGGGTCGGGTCATCATTTGGCTTGAGGGCATCTCATAGAACCCCCGTGTCATGAGGGCCGATACACTCTCGGCAATTAAGAAAGGCTTGCCGGGAAAGAGACGCGGTACATCGGGCACATTCTGATTATGGTAGTTATAACCTATTATGTCAATGGCACCTGAGCGGAACAGGTGGTTGCCGGGATTAGGCTCGTTACAGCCTGCAGTGACGGGACGGGTGGGGTCAAGCTCCTTAACTATTCCGGCCAGTCGGCTGGTGATCATGGAATTGACCGATAGTTCGCCGTCGGCGGCAAGCTGTTCGGGGCTGCGTCCCAAATTCAGTATCAGGTTGGCCTGTTCCAGCGTTAAGGTGTCTGCGCGGGCATCGGTCCACTGTTCCAGCACCTCATTGCCTATGCTCCACATTATGATTGAGGGGTGGTTGCGGTCACGCAGTATAAAGTCAGTAAGATCCCGTTCATACCACTCATCGAAGAAACGGGCGTAGTCATGGGTAGTTTTACGCTTGCGCCACATATCAAAGGATTCGTCCATAACGAGGAATCCCATCCTGTCACAGAGGTCAAGCAGTTGCGGTGACGGCGGGTTGTGGGCACATCGGATTCCGTTGCAGCCCATAGCTTTGAGGATCTCCAGCTGACGCTCAATAGCACGCTCATTGACAGCGGCTCCAAGGCAGCCCAGATCATGATGCATACATACTCCGTTTATGCGCACCTGCTTTCCGTTAAGGTAAAATCCGCTGTCGGCGCGGAACTCGATGGAGCGTATGCCGAACGGCGTCTCGTAACGGTCAACGGTCTTACCTTCGGAGATGATTTCAGTTACAAGGGTATAAAGATGGGGATTTTCAAGGCTCCACAGCACGGGAGAGTTGATACTGCCGCTCCAGTCGTTGAGAGTGCTGCCGTTTGCCGGGATCCGTATGGCCGAAGACTGCCCTTTGGCAGCCGTCCCGCCCTTCGCGTCAACTATGGTGTGCTTAACAATTATGTCGGCCGATGACGGACTGCTGTTGTTTATAGTGGTGTTGACCTTCAGCGTTGCCGATGTCCCCTCAGGATTGACCGTCGAGGTCACAAATGTGCCCCACTGGGCAATGTGCAGCGGGTCAAGTCTGACAAGACGTACATCGCGATAGATGCCGCAACCCGAGTACCACCGGCTGTTGGGCTGGTCGGAATTATCGACCCTGACGGCCAGGATGTTCGGTCCGTTCCAGTTAAGGTAAGGGGTCAGGTCGTAGCCGAACGATATATAGCCGTAGGGGCGCGTACCAAGCAGGTGTCCGTTGATATAGACACTGCTGTTCATATAGACACCGTCAAATTCGATACGAAAAACCTTACCCTGATCTTTACTGTTCAGACTGAAGGTTTTTCTGTACCATCCTATACCGCCGGGCAGCGCTCCGCCACCGGTACCGGAGGGGTTGGATTGGTCAAAATCACCCTCTATAGCCCAATCGTGAGGCAGATTCAACTCCCGCCAACCGCTGTCGTCAAAATCCTGACGCACATTTTCCAAAACATCGGAATTAAGGCTGAATCTCCATCCCATGTTGAAGTTATCGATCTCTCCGGCCGAGGCAGTGGTTGCTGCAACCAGCGCCAATGCGGTAAAAAAATAATAAAGCTGTTTCATTCTGTAGCGAAGATAATCATTTTCAACTATCTTCGCGTACGCAAACCGTTTTATATGGAGAGTTTTCTTGCGAAAAGATTTTACGGACGTGATGACGGAATAAAAGGCGGTTCCCGTCCGGCAATTATTATCGCTACTGTCGGGACTGCGTTGGGACTGGCTGTGATGATTGTCGCTATAGCTGTCACAGGAGGCTTCAAGGGTGAGATACGCGAAAAAGTTGCCGGTTTTTCACAGCATATGCGCGTGACCAACTACAGGATAGGAACAGGCACTGTCGAGAATCCGGTAACCTGCCCCGATTTGGTGGTTGAAGCTCTATTGGCCGGAAAGGAAATCAGATGGGTACAGCGTTACATAGATAAGCCGTGCATAGTCAGGACGGACACTCTGTTTCACGGTTTCATTCTCAAAGGGGTGGGGAGTGATTATGATCGCAGTTTTTTCGAGGAGTATATGGTCAGGGGAGGCTTCCCGCAACAGCAGGACTCAACTGACACGTGGCTGATAATTTCGGCTGTGACAGCATCGCAACTGGGACTTGATGTGGGTGACAAAGCCGATGTCTTCTTCATGCAGGATCGTATCAGAATGCGTCGTATGACAATCACCGGCATCTTTGAGACCAACTTTTATGAATATGACCGTATGTATGGGATAGCCGATTACTCGCTTATGCAGAGATTGAACGGCTGGACGGCAGACGAGTGTTCGGGGATCGAGATAGCGCTTTTCGATCCTGACATTACGACCGGTGCATATACTCATGTGCGTGCGGTGATGAATAAGTGGGGCGAGGATGTCGGTGAACAGTATCTTGTGCAGACCATGAACGATATGAACGCCGGACTGTTTGCTTGGCTTGACGTGCTCGATCTGAACGTATGGATCATTTTGGCTTTGATGATGGGTATAGCGGGATTTACGATGATTTCGGGACTGCTTATTATCATTTTTGAACGCACCTCTACCATCGGTGTTCTAAAGTCGCTGGGGGCATCGGACAAGAGGGTGAGGCGTATTTTCCTCAGATTGGCTTCATATATTATCATAAAAGGGATGGTCATAGGAAATGTCATAGGCATAGCTATCTGTCTTATTCAACAGTGGTTCAAGCTCATTCCGCTTGATCCTGCCAACTATTATCTCGACAGTGTTCCTATTCAAATTGAGGTGTGGTGGATAGTTGTTATTAACATAGTTATGTTCATCATATCCATGCTCATGATGCTACTTCCCAGCATGGTGATTTCCCGCATAGTCCCTTCAAAGACGATGAAATTCGAATAAATGGCAAAACGGTTTTGATATTCTTTTTATCTTTGCGCCGCCGTAATTAAGGGGTATTAGCTCAGTTGGTAGAGCACTTGGTTCGCAATCAAGCGGTCATCGGTTCGAATCCGATCTTGAGCTCCACTTTCTTTTTAAACAAATAAATAATAAACACGACATGGAGCCCAGTTAAATGGGTTTCAGGAGGAAAAATGGCAAAAGAAAAATTCGTACGTACCAAGCCACATGTCAACGTTGGTACCATCGGTCACATCGACCACGGTAAGACCACTCTTACCGCGGCGATCACAACTTATTTAGCAAAACAAGGCGGCGCTGAAGTCCGTTCATTCGATAGTATTGATAATGCACCGGAAGAAAAAGCCCGCGGCATTACCATTGCGACATCACACGTCGAATATGAAACCGAAAATCGCCACTATGCACACGTGGACNNCCTCCACTCCGGAAGTTGATTATCAAAGATTGCAATTTTAGCACCTGAGAAGGTGCCTTTTTTAATGATTTGAGTGTCTGTCAGTATCATTCGGCGTGTCTATTCATTATCGGACAAATTGCATCTAAAGGGCCATACCATAGATCTCTTTCAGACTTTCTTTTGCACTACTTATAAAACTTTCATAAGATCTGTCACCAGGCATATATAGAACGCTGATAATATCTCCCGAATGTTTTGTTTTTATAATAGGGAAAGTTCCATAAAAAAGGCCTGTAGTAGGTGCAACAGAAGGATTGATTTCTCCAAATTCATTTTTTTTATCAATATAAATAGGGAAACTATGGCTATTTTTTTTAAGTTCGTTTATCAAGGAATGTGTTTCATCACTTTTTGTAGAAATGACTACTGTCATACTTACTTTACCATCTAAAGAATCAAGACAATATTCAGGTATTTCATTTAAATTATTTAGGAAGTTGAGGTCTTCAAGACTCTTGGTAGATTCTATCCACACTATCATTTTAGATGTGGTAGAAGGTAGAGAGTCTATATCACTTAACTGTTTTTCTGTTGAGTAAACTTGCATCTCTTCAGGAAAACAGAGTTTACCCATCTCCACAAGAGTACTTTCATTTTTATGCCTCATGGCAATAACTCTTTTTATGAATCGTGGATTAATAAAAAATGTTGCTATTGTTACTGTAACAATAAGCAGAGATACGATAATAGCGATACGTTTTTTCATACAAGGCAAATTAGAATTCTAACTTAAAATAAAGATTATCCCCTTCTTCTGTTTTGTTATTTGAGAGATATTGATCAAGTTCATCAGATAGGTTTTTCATACCGTTATCCAAATAATCCCGGAAAGTTTCCAGTGTTAAAAGAACCTCCTTTTTAATGGTCATGTATATTGTGTCACGAAATGAACAGAGAGGTACACTGTTGATTAAAATATATTTCCAGATAAACGATGATGATATTTGACCGGAATCATCTGATACAGTTTCGGGAAGATGAATTGAATAAGGCTTGTTCAATTGTTTATCCAACAGTACAAGGTGATATTTGTTGTTCACGGAATAATTAAACATTATGTATCTACTCGTTTCACACAAATTTTGAAATCCTGTAGCATAACCGTTTTTGCTGACATCTGCCATAAAATGTAAAATGTTTTCCGGGGATTGATCTGTCAACAGTCCATCCGGTATTGGATTATCTGTTTTTAAAAAATAAGAACAACTGCAACTGTCAGGGGTAACGGTAAATATNNACTGTCTCCGTGTTGACAAGATAAGTATCGGTTTCCGAATTGAAAATTTAAATCAAAAAGATGATCGGGAATTTTTAAAAAGTATTCCTTTTCATTAAAATTCTTATCGTATATGGTTGCATAATGATTATTGGTAATCGATGAACCGAAGATGGACAGCGCAACATAGTTTTTCTTTCCAAGAGGATAAAAAACATCTGCAGCTATAGTCTTGCTATTCAGATTTCCGGAATAATTGCCGGAACTGTTATAAATCGAAACTAATCCTGTAGATTGGTCATAAATGCATACGGAGTCATTTATGGAAAAAATATTACCTACATTAAGTACTTCACCGCGTCCTCTCCCTTTTATCTGTTTACAGAAAATCTTTTCACCTTGTCCGTTGTATGAAATCAGATGATACGTTTTTCGATTCAGGAAAAAGATTTGGTTATCTGACACTGTCATCAACGGTACATCCATATAGATCCAATCATTATCAACAGATAGCGGCAACAATGATATCCTCTTGATTAGTGATAAAAAATCCTGATCGGAATTATTGAGTTCTATTGTCTTTTCAGGTTGATTGGAATTACCTGTAATTTTACACGAAACAGCCGTATAGAGAGGTATTAGCAGCAATATATATCTAACAAATCGCATAGTATTAAAATTATTAATGCAACTTTTTGGTTAGATTTTTTCTTCGACGGTGTAAAGTTAGTAAAAATGTGTAAACTAAAAAAAACAGTACAAAATTTTTCTACGAAACAGAGTCTCTAGGAACTATTCATGTTGATGTGAAAATATTGATTTATAGAGCAGATAAAGAGATGATAGGAACAATAAGATAAAAGCAACGAATATCAAACGATTATTTTTCATCTTTACAAATAAAACTGGATATACATATAATAGGATTGGAATCTGCAGATAAGCTTGAATACAACTTATTCAGCAACTGCTCATCATCGTAAGTTTCATACAAGAAGTCCTTATAATTAATGGCCTTTGATGCTGAAACAGCATAATAGCACTCACCTTTCTTTGTACATGCTATTGGGAAATTCCAGAAAATATTAATCGGATTATTTAATGTTAGCTTTACCTTAGTAATCTTTTCAGAATACTTATCATATACAAACAAAGGATCTCCATAATCATTACTGTGTATTCTAAACATCAGGAATCTCTCTGTATTAATGAGTTCTCCATTAAATAAACCCATTCTGTTTTCTTCATCCAAGAACTGCTTGTCATCCTTAAATTTACTACTATTAATAATTTGTGGAATAGTTGAAATCTTATAGCAGGCATATACAGAATCACTCGTGAACTTATAAATTGTATTTTCAAAATTGACGGTACCATATACTCCATCATAGAATTTGTAAAGATTCTGATAACGGCCAAAAGTCATTATGGATGAATAAATATTATTGCCGAAAGAATACTTTATGTTATTTGAATAATCTATAGCAACAAAAGATTTTCCTGTTTTCATAAAGTCACATTCGTCAAATGCGATTAATGTGCAACTGTCTAATGACTCCATTGCCCTAAACCATGTCGTATTTTTTATTGTTCTGAGATATTTTCCATAACAGTCAAAGACTTGAATCCTTTCATGCTCAAAATCAGTTATACATATTTCTTTATCGTCATTGATCAAAAAGACATCAGATATTACCAGATACTCTTGAGGGCCTCTGCCTCGCTCAGATATCTTTGTCCTAAAACTACCGTCTTTGTTAAACACATAGACACTGTTGGCGATTTTTTTATCTATAACTATTATCTCTGAGTCGGTAACTATCAATTTTGATATTGTTCCAATAAAGCAGTTCTCTTTGGTTTCCAACTTAATATAGTCTTCAATACTTAGTATCTTATCTATTTCCTCATATTCATCGGATTTAAGATCTGCAACCAACTCTTTGCATGATGAATCATTAGATTGGATCTCTTTTACTGAACCAGAACACGAAAATAAAAACAACGAACTGCAAAAGAGTGAACAAAACAGAAATAGAGTAAATAGGGATCTCATTTTGACCATAATAATATAAACCTCTCGAAAAAAATGATAACTATCAGATGTCTTTAAATAAGGGATGATGTCTGGTTACGGTATAAGGTTTTCCATGTCATAGGCGTACAATTCTTCTTCGATATTCCTTCCATACAGCACTTTATTGATTTCATCATATTCAATCCTGTTTAATTTTCTGTCCATCTTGAAGCCGGTTATGTAATTGCCGTCCCAGTCAAATACCAGCAATTCGGGATACCAGTCGCCTGCAGTGGTTTTCTGGGTATATTCACCTTGCCGGTACAGGAACATAAGATATTTTGATGATGAGGCGCCATCGGTAAAATGTACCGGCATTTGAGACTTGCTATGAACATAGGTGTCGTTGAATGTAACAGAACCTTTCTGATGGATGGCGAAATATTTGTCCGCATCGAAATCCATAAAAAGCAGATAATTCATATTTTGAAATGACTGTACAACAAGATTCCTATGTGGATGTTTGTACAGACTTCCCAAGTAAGGAAGCTTTTTGTTTGGTGACTCAGTATCCATTAAATCATTAAAGATTTTTAATTGTCTTTTTTCTCCATTTTTATACACTGTATATCTGGCTGGAACATCGGTTACTTCATTAAGGCCAAAGATATCTCGCTCATATTCGTATCTGTGATTGTAATCATAATCATTGCCTAAAAAAACGATTTCACCATTCTTCATTGTCGGACACTCTTGTGAACTTATAATTTTGGTGTTTCCGCTTTGAAGCGATGCCGTAATATCAACCTCCTTTAGTGTAAGTGGAGGCTCAAACAGCACCAAAAATACATGACCATTCTTATAATATGCCTGTTCACTAACAGCAACAGCTTGCAACATCTCGTTTCTTGCACGTCCCTGCTTGCAAAATGAGCCAAGATGTTCAAGTGAATTCAAGCTAAATACTTGCAGTTGACCTTCCGGATTTGATGTGGTTACCATTAGAAGCGTATCAAATACGATTATGTCAGTGGAACCTAAAATTTCGGACTTGACCAATTTTCCTTCTATTACATTACCGGTCTTGTTCAGGAAGTCCACCTCGCGAACATCAACCTGAATATTTGGATCTCTGTTGCAAGACATTGTAAACAATGAGATCAATACAACCAAAAAACAGCAGTGTCTCTGTTTCATATGACAACGGTTTATGCGGTTTATGGAGTTAACTTAAAAATATTTGACAGCGTAAAGTTATTAAAATAGTATTCGATAGGGCTAAAATAATCCTAATTTTTTTCGGTCTTATGTTTAAATTATTTTTAATCAATTTGATATTCTTATGCGTTAGGTAGTTGAGATATTTTTCTTTTGACATGTATTGCGCACAAAAGTCGTTAAACCTCGTGAAAAAAAGTGTGATAAACGCTCAAAAACTCGCTTTTATCTAAATGAAGAAGGCGATTAGGATTAAGTGTCTTGAAGGCTCGGCAGAAAAGGGATACGAGTGTCTATAAACACTTGTGCAACCCGTTTTTTATTCGTAATTTACTGATTTATAATGACTTTGTTTTTGGTGATTTAAAAAGCGGACAAGTCGGGAGATAGCCGTTAATATGTCAGCGTGTGCATGGAGATTCTTCCATGAAGAGGAATGTATCCTTATAGCCGCCAAGGTCTATCACAATCTTTTCAAGAAGCACGCTGGGATCCAACGGTTTCAGAGTTAAAGTCTTCATTCCTGACGGGCCTGCTTTCAGACGTACCGTCTTCTTAACTACTCGCCTTGCAACAGTAGGATACATGATACGCTCTATGTTTTCCGGTTCTTCGTTTAATTCCCCATTGAAATTGACTTCAATAGCATCCTGCCCCTCAAAACCTATTGTATATCTGTGTCCCTCGTAACGCTTAAAAGCGAGTGTGGATGCAGTGATGATATGCACATCAACATATTCGTGCCCCTCAGGGATATTCATGCGGTAGCTGATAGATGTGCCTTCGGGGTTTGTAGTGTAGGGCTGCACGGCCATGGCTCCGCGTGTGCGTCCCATGAATGGAATAGCGGTCCATTGCGCTTCTCCTGAGTTCTCATAGCTATAGTAGTGTTGGGCATCCATTGCAATATAGCCGGCAGAGGGCCGGAATACATAGTTTCCATTCATCTGCTCCGGATTCTCAAATCTATAGACTGTAGGAACAACATCGCGTGGATAATCCTCGCCCCAACTGACATAGCTGATATGTTTCTGTATCATCATACCATTCCACTTACCACCGGCAATTTCTCTGTTGTAGGCGCCACATAGTTCGGAGTCGCGTTTGAATGCAGCTTCAACTTTATCGGCCCAGAGGTTTGCTTCCGGGTTACCATCTTCATAGAGTTTGTGATTCATGGCCTGAGCATAGTACATTTCATAAATGTTGGCCATAGCCTGAATAGGAAACAGTAACAGTTCCCTGTAAGCATCATGATACTCCTCTTTCAGGCTCATATATTGACGTAATGCTTCAGCCTCCAATCTTACAAACTCGTCTGTTACCTGTTTCCACTCGCCCGATTCCAGATCATAGGTGGCAGCATCAAGCATCTCAGGTGTGCTGCGACCTACATACTGCGAGTAGAGGTTGAGGAGACGTGCTGCTTCATCGGCCTGATCTTCACCAAATTGCTGAGCGCAGAACTTTCTTGGATGATCTAAAAGATTGTCTGCGTTATATTTCGTAGGATTCCATGCCATATCCATGAATATGGTAATAGGATATTCCATTGGCTTCAGGTCTCCCACATTAAGCACCCAGAGTTTGTCAATACCATACTGATATGTAAGAGAGAGCTGATCCCAGATGTGCTGTATAGGCGTTACGTTGAGCCATTTTGAACATCTCGGCTGACCCACGTAGTCAATGTGGTAGTACATACCGAAACCACCCTTGCGATCCTTATCACGTTCTGTGGGAACTCTACGGACATGACCCCAGTTGTCATCACTCAAGAGTATTATAACATCATCGGGAATCTTCATCCCCTTATCGTAATATCGTTGAACCTCTTTATAGACAGCCCAGATCTGAGGTCTCTCCTTTGCCGGACGTCCTGTGACCTTACTGATTATCTTTCGCTGGTTTGTGATGATTTCCTCCAGAATTTTCATTGTTCTCTCATCGTTATGCACATACTCGTGGTCGCGTCCTACCACACCTCCCATAGGAGTATCTCCGTCGCCTCGCATACCGATAGTAATGATATCCTCAGTATCTTTTGCCCGTTCAATACCTTCACGGAAGAATTCGTCAAGAACCTTCTGGTTGGTCACATAATCCCATTCGCCATATTGCCTGCGGTTACGTGCCCACTCCTGATGGTTGCGCGCCATCGGTTCGTGGTGACTCGTACCCATGATAATACCCATATCTACCGCTGTTGGGGAGTTTAGCGGATCATCAGCATAAAAAGCCCAGCTCCACATGGCAGGCCAAAGATAATTTCCTCTGAGTCTCAGAATAAGTTCAAATACCTTAGCATAAAACTCATGGCCGCCATAACGTGTCCCAAATGCATTTCTTACCCATGTGGTAAGACATGGAGCCTCATTATTCAGAAAGATCCCCCGATATCTCACAGCCGGTTCACCTGCGGTATAAGTACCCCTGGCAATAGAGAGATTGTTTTGATGAACTGTAGGTACATCCATCCAGTAGTACCATGGAGAGACACCTATCTGCTCGGATAACTCATAAATGCCGTATATGGTTCCCCTCATGTCGCTGCCGGCGATTACCAGAGCCTGATTGACACCGTCAAGAGGATTGTCAACCACTGTCATTATGTATTTCTCAATCTTATTGGCCAGGTCAACCGACGTGATTTTCTTGTTCTTGGCCAGTGTTTTCATGATTGGGCTGTCAATAGTACCCACAATGATACAATTCCCTTTTGGAGCTTCAGTTAATAACTGAGCTTTTGTGCTGCATACTCTTTCAAAGTCTGCCCGGAGGTTTTCTGCAGCTATGAGTACTCCCTTTTTCTCATTTTCTGATATGAAAATATCGGTCGGAACGCCATTTTCTATTAAAGTAAAGCGGTCCTGACTGATTTCGGTTGAAACTATATTGTCATGATCCTTAGCCATGACAACACTGATTATCAAAATACAGGTTAGTAAACAAAATCCCTTTTTCATGCTTAATTATTTATTTTCTGAAAATACAATGTTTGCGGTAATCCTATGTAACACAAAGATACAAAACAAAATGAAAACATCTGTCAAAAAACAGTTCGTAAGATTTTTCTTTTGACATGTATTGCAGGGCAGAGAACTCTTTATTCTGATTTATTCTGTATATTTGGCAAACATTTTTAGATGCGATATGGGTAATGAGCGTGATACCGACCGGTTGGCCAGATATGTAATGAGGATTGCTGTAATGGCAGTTGTCCTTTTGATATGCTGGTATTTTCGCAATGTGCTGGTTTATATAATAGCGGCATTTGTGGTGTCGCTGATAGGACATCCGATTATGAACCTTATGCGCAAATTGCGTATTAAAGGCAAGCATGCGCCCGACTGGCTCTTATCGGTCTTAACAATAATAATAATTATAGGTTTACTGTTGTTGGTCATTACTCAGGCCGTACCTATTGTGACAGGAATCATAGCCGATGCATCATTGCATGCCTGGAATTCGGGTAGTAATATGAACCCGCTTGCTGTGATAAACGATTGGCTGATTGAACGTTTTCCTTCACTAGGTGCTGATTTTGATGTTTTTGTGCTGCTTACCGATAAACTTCAGGAACTTACATCTTTTGACAATGTCTCCGGTTTTATCGGGTCGGTAACTTCAATGGTGGTTGGCACTGTGGTAGCGCTATTCTCAGTCATATTTATATCGTTCTTTTTTATCAAGGACGAGAACCTTTTCAGTAATATTGTCGGGGCTTTGGTTTCGGACAAAATTGAAGAGTCGGTGGCTAAGACCATAAACGAGATCAAACAACTTCTTTCACGTTATTTCGTGGGTCTTGTGATTGAGATGTTCGGTGTGGCTTTGGTCGATTTCTTAGGCCTTTGGCTCATTGCCCGTATGGATGCCAACTATGCTCTGGGTATATCTGTAATAGCCGGTCTGCTTAATATAATACCATATGTGGGGCCGCTTATCGGTGAAATTTTAGGTGTGGTATTGGCGGTAATACTTAAACTTGGTTTGGGTATGGGTCTGGATGTAAATCTGTGGCTGTATGCGGGCATAGTATTTGCCATAATGTTGTTTGCACAATGGATAGACAACTTCATTTATCAGCCGGTAATATATTCCACAAGCATTAAAGCCAGTCCGCTTGAAATATTTGTGGTATTACTGATAGCCGGTACGATAGGAGGCATACTCGGCATGTTCTTGGCGATTCCTTCATATACGGTAATACGTGTTATAGCTATTCGGTTCTTTTATAATTATAAACCTATCAAGCGACTTATACCGGACCTGCAGAAGGAGGACGAACTTCTGAATTCGTAGGGTAGAGGGAACTGATTATCAGCCTGAAAAACCACCCAAAAGCAACTATTTTATATAGTCTGGACTTGGCTGACTTACCTGTTGAATACCATTTCGAAGTCTGTCACAGCATCGTTCCCGAAATCGTAATTGCCGTTTCGGACAACATTGCCGGTTGAGCAGAACATTTCCAGGATCATAAGGGCGGTCTCGTCGCCGGGATGGATATTGCAGTAACGCAGTGTTGCGAGGAACGCCTTATTTTTATAGATGTTATATAGTTCGTCAGCTATTTGGGCATCACGGGACGGACCGAAGAAGAAATACTGTACTGCACTGCGCCATCCCAGCCACATTATGAATTCATATTGCGAGTATCGGCCGGACGACAGAAGTTCCCTCATCACAGGCAAGACAACTTCACCCGGAGCCTTGCCCACTGAAAGCAGCGCTACAGCACACTGCTGCTGATAGGTGGGAGCGTTGCAAATCTCCTCAAAAAAGAGGTTTACAAGTGTGTCCTTATCGGTTACAGCATTAAGCGAATGTATATATGCCGAATCAGGCTCGATGCTCCAGGCTAACTGATCCCGAATGACTTTCCTTTCGATTTTTTGGTTGCGGGGAGTGAAAAGAGGCTTTGTTTCAAGGTATCTCTCCAACTCTTTAATATAGCGGGCCGGGTTCTCTTCCCTGGTCCCGAATGCTACTGCTCCAATATCCTTACACAGCTCTATTTTAGCGTATTCGATGGTCGTACGCACCGTGTCATCTTTCAGACTATCGGTGCTGAATCCCATTATGTTATTCATGATATTGACAAATTCATCCATGTAGTTATAGTCGCTGTATCGGACAAATATTTCATATTGGCTCCAGATATTATGCATAACCATATAGCTGTTGTAGCGGTCAACGGCACCCTGCAGTTCGGGTTGACTTACCTTGAACGTGTCGGGGATTATATAGTCCGATTCCGGTCCGGGAATATCGTATTGAAAGATATCGAACCCTTCGAAATCGTTGACGGAGGGCTTCTCTTTCTCCATTGCTGTCAGACAGCGCTCTTTCACTTCGTTCAGATTGACGGGCGACAGGTTCCAGACATCGTATTCGGATTTTACTGTTGTACATGAAACGGGCACAATAGCTGCTATCAGAATGGTCAGATAAATTCTCATGTCAAAATGGTAATATAATCTGTTGTCAGAATGATATAATTTGTTGTCAAAATGGGGCCGTTGGAAACTGTCATATCAGAATTTTCCCGATATTGAACGTGGCAGGCTGCGGCAATTGTAACATGAAGCCATGGTCTCACCGTAAGCTCCTGCCGTAAGTATAGCTATAATGTCCCCCCGGCTGGTCTCATTCAGCAACTCATCCTTCCCGAATACATCCGATGACTCGCAGATAGGCCCTACCACGTCATATCTACGGAGCACCCCTTTTGAAGTCATGTTGACTATCTTATGATGTGCGCCGTAAAACGCCGGACGGATAAGCTCGGTAAAGCCGGCATCTACAATGACGAATTTTTTGACCGTTCCCTGCTTTACGTAGAGGACCTTTGTTATCAACCGTCCGCATTGGGCAACCACGGAGCGTCCGAGTTCGAAATGGAGCTGCTGACCTTCACGCAGCTTCAGACAGGTTCGGAAAATGTTGAAGTAGCTTTCAAAGTCGGGAATGGGGTTCTCTTCGGGATTATCGTAATCGACTCCCAAACCTCCTCCCACGTTGATGCTTTTCAGTGTTATGCCTTGGGCTTCAAGCTGATCTTGCAAATGGTTGACCTTCTTGCAGAGCTGAATGAACGGTTCGGTGTCAAGTATCTGTGAACCTATATGGAAATGAAGTCCTACAAAACTAAGATGCGGATCTGCCTTGGCCTTTTGGATTATGGGCATGAGCATGGGGATTTCGATTCCGAACTTATTCTCGGCCGTGCCGGTGGTGATCCCGGCGTGTGTGTGGGCATCGACATCGGGATTAACCCTGAGGGCTATGTTGGCTCTTTTATTGAGCAGCGCGCAACGTTCGGATATAACGTCAAGCTCGGCTTCGGATTCCACATTGAAACAGGCGATGCCTGCCTCCAGCGACAGGTCAATCTCCCATTCGGCTTTGCCTACGCCGGCAAATACTATTGTAGAGGCATCGAATCCGTTTTCGAGCGCCACGCGGATTTCACCTCCGCTGACACAGTCTATGCCCAGTCCATGCTTTCTGATGAGTTTTAGCAGCATGGGGTTGGCGTTGGCTTTTATTGCATAATGCACATGCCAGTCCTTGCGGTCGGCAGTGCACCGGTTAATAGCTTTTAAGGTATCTTCCAGTATCCCGAGGTCATACTGATAGTATGGTGTAAGCATTATTTTTTACCGTTGAAGAGTACGTCGCTCAGTCGTTGCAAAGCTAATTTCTTGTCGCTCTCTTTGACCAGAAAAGATATGTTGTAATTGCTTCCTCCGTACGATATCATACGTATAGGTATGTCGGCAAGGGCCTTCAGGGCGCGGGATTCGAATCCCAGATTTTCCCATACCATATCGCCGACTACACAGACAATACACATGTTACTGTCAACTGTCACCGTACCGTATTGCTTGAGTTCGTTTACAATCTCGTTGAGGTGTCGGGTGTTGTCTATCGAGACGGAGACACCTACCTCGGATGTGCAGATCATGTCGATAGATGTCCGGTAGGTTTCGAATATTTCGAACACCTTACGCAGGAAACCGTAGGCCAGAAGCATTCGGCTGGACTTGATCTTGATTGCGGTGATGTTATCTTTAGCTGCAACGGCTGCAATACGGCCGGGGTCAGACTGATTGTTTATGACAGTCCCGGGAGCGCTCGGCTCCATGGTGTTGAGGAGACGTACCGGAATGTTGGCCGCCTTGGCAGGCTGGATGCAGGTGGGGTGCAGGATCTTTGCTCCGAAGTAGGCAAGCTCGGCAGCTTCTTCAAAATGCAGATGCCTGACAGGCCGGGTATTATCAACCAAACGGGGATCATTGTTGTGTATGCCGTCTATATCGGTCCATATCTGGATCTCCTCGGCCTTTATGGCTGCACCTATTATTGATGCGGTGTAATCGCTTCCTCCACGCTGCAGATTGTCAATATTACCATCGGTATTCAGACAGATGTAGCCTTGCGTAATATAGATCTGCATTCCCGGTACCTCCTTTAGCTTTTCGTCAATCTTGTTTGAGATGTATTTCATGTCAGGCTCACCGTCACGACCGGTCTTCATGAATTCAAGAGCCGGCAAAAGTGCAGTCTTGATACCCTGCTCCTGCAGATAACATGTTACCATAAATGTAGATATCAGTTCACCCTGGGCAAGTATGATCTTCTCCTCTTTCTCGGTAAAGTTCTCTTTCGGGAATGATTGGAGATAATTGAATTTTTCTTCAAGGAATTTCTGAACCTTATTTTGGTAAGTTTTACCTGAAAGCAGTTCAGGTACATGGGCGTAATATTTTTCGCGCAGACGGTTGATTACATCATCGGCACCGGCCTTGTTACCGCAGTAGAGGTACTGGGCAATCTCAACAAGCGAGTTTGTGGTACCTGACATAGCTGACAGCACGACCAGCTTTTGCTGACCGTCTTCTGTAATGAGTTTACTCACATCTTTCATCCGTTGCGGACTTCCTACTGAAGTTCCGCCGAATTTTAAAACTTTCATGTTATAGTTTTTTTCTGGTTATACCAAAATTGTATCATCGTTTTCCGATATCCGTATAGGAGTTTCATCGGCAGTATCATTTTCGTCAATAGAGGGTCCGGGCGGCAGATCGCAATCGACTTTCAGTCTGCGGCCTACGCAACGGAATATACGTCCGGGAAATTCGCGGGGCCACTGCAGGTTGTGGGTTATCATGATTACCGTTGTACCGGTTTCGCCCACTTTTTTAAAGATTTCCATTATCTGACGTCCGGTTTCGGGGTCAAGGTTGCCGGTGGGCTCATCGGCCAGAATAAGCTTGGGGTCATTCAGCAGAGCGCGTGCAATACAGATACGTTGCTGTTCGCCGCCCGACAGCTCATGGGGCATCTTGTAACCTTTGGTGTCCATGCCCACAAGGTCAAGGACCTGAAAAATCTTCTGGTGAATGAGCTTCTTGTCTTTCCATCCGGTCGATTTCAGGACGAAACTCAGATTGTCAAAGACGTTGCGGTCTGTCAGCAGCTGGAAATCCTGGAAGACTATACCCATCTGCCTTCGCAGTCTGGGGATATGGCGTTTCTTTAGGGTCGAAAGATTGGTGCCCAGCACTATGGCATGGCTGTCCGGCATGGGACAGAGTACATCCAGCTCAGCGTAAAAGGTCTTGAGCAGGCTGCTTTTGCCTGAACCTACCTTTCCAATAAGATAGACAAAATCACCTTCCCGTACCGTGAAAGTGACATCTCCCAGTACGAACATATCCTCCTGACGGACCTCTACGTTTCGATAATCTATAATCTCCATTGTATGTTCTGAAAAGTGAATGTTCTTTGAAAATGTATTATTATGAAAGCGTTATCTTCTAAGAGTTAATATTCTGTGAAAGTGTATGTTCTGAAAATATTACACCTTATGTCGTTTTTGTAGTTCTGCGGCAAGGTCTTCGATACGTAGCCCTTTTGATGTAAGCAATACGATCAGATGATAAATCAGGTCCGATGACTCATAGACCAGCCGTTCATCGGTGCCGTTGGTAGCTTCGATGACGGTTTCCAAAGCCTCTTCGCCCACTTTCTGAGCCATGCGGTTTATGCCGCTTTTGAAGAGCGATGTGGTGTATGAACCTTCGGGCATCTCATCGTGCCTGCGCTCTATGAAGTCCTGCAGGTAGGATAGAAAATTCAGACCTATGCTGTTCTGCTCGTCCCAGCAGGTGTCGCTGCCGGTATGGCATACGGGACCGTCAGGATGTGCCTTGATAAGGAGTGTATCATTGTCGCAGTCAACAAGTATCTCTTTGAGACGAAGAAAGTTGCCGCTGGTTTCACCCTTTGTCCAAAGACAATTTCTGGAACGGCTCCAGAATGTTACCAGTCCGGAGCTGAGTGTCTTATCGTATGCCTCCCGATTCATGTAGCCAAGCATCAGGACTTTTTGTGTGATATCGTCTTGCACAATGGCAGGAACTGTTCCTCCGGCTTTTTCAAAATCAATCTGCATATTATTATAATCTTACGGGAATATTTTGACTGTAAAGGTACTTCTTTAATTCCGGAATAGAAATTTCGCCGAAATGAAAAACACCGGCCGCAAGTGCGGCATCGGCTTCACCTAAGATAAATGCGTCCCGAAAATGCTCCATAGTGCCGGCTCCTCCCGATGCGATTACCGGTATGGTGAGTTCACGTGAGAGCCTCTTCAGGGCATCGTTGGGGTAGCCCTGTTTAACTCCGTCATGATCCATACTGGTAAACAGAATCTCACCGGCTCCGCGTCTGCCGGCTTCAAGCGCCCACTCAAAAAGGTTGCGGTCGGTTTTAATACGGCCTCCGTTCAGGTAGCAGAACCACCCCTCAGGGGTCTGCTTGCCGTCAATGGCTACCACACAGACCTGTGAGCCGAAATTTTTTGCTATATCGTCAATAAATGCAGGGTTTTTAAGCGCTGCCGAGTTTATCGAAACCTTACTTGCACCGGCTTTCAGCAGGCGCTCCACATCGGACAGCTCATTGATTCCGCCTCCTACTGTAAAGGGAATCGAGATTTCGTCAGCTACACGTTCAACCAGTCCGGTGAAAGTCTTTCTCCCTTCGAACGATGCGTTAATATCGAGGAAAACCAATTCGTCGGCCCCTTGCCGGCTGTAGAGTTTTCCCAACTGAACGGGGTCGCCGGCATCCTTCAGATTGACGAAGTTCGTCCCTTTTACCGTGCGCCCGTTGCAAATGTCAAGACAGGGTATTATTCTTTTTGTTGACATATCAACTAACTGTTGTCGTTTTTAATTGTGTTTAAAATTCTGCAAGCTGTTTCAGGGTGATTTTGCCTTCATAGTAGGCTTTACCCACTATGGCCTCATACAGACCCTCTTTTCTCAGCTCAATAAGGTCTTCAATGGAGCTGACCCCGCCGCTGGCAATAAGCTTAATTCCGGGAAAATCACGGAGTATTGAGCGATAGAGCTCTGTTGCCGGCCCCTGAAGCATGCCGTCCCGGTTGATATCGGTACATAGGACGCGGGTTATTCCCTTTGCCCTGTACTCTTTCAGAAAATCATCCAGTTTAAGATCGCTGTCCTCTTTCCATCCGTTGACAGAGATCAGTCCGTTCCTTACGTCGGCACCCAGTATGATGCGGTCCTCTCCGAACTCTTCAATCCACTCGTACATCAGTTCCCTGTCGGTGATGGCTGTGCTGCCCACAATGACCATTGAGGCTCCGCAGTCAAAAGCGGTATCAATGTCGCGGCGGGATTTGACGCCGCCTCCGAAATCAATTATGAGGTCCGTGTTACCGGCAATGGATTCAAGCGTACGGGTGTTTACAATATGCCGGCTTCGCGCGCCGTCAAGATCGACCAGATGCAGACGTTTCAGTCCGGCATCGGCAAACATTTTTGCCATCTCAAGCGGATTGTCACCGTATATCTTGCTGGTGTTGAAATCTCCTTTTGAGAGACGTACACATTTTCCGTCAATTATATCTATTGCAGGTACTATTTCCATTTGTATCGTTTCATTAATATGTCATATTGATGACTTTTCGGCCGCGAAGTTACAAAAAATGCCGTTTTTATCCGGATTGTTATTCCAAAATGAGTAAATTTGCGGAAAATTACGGCTAAGGCCTCAATTTTTCCTATAAAAATGCAAAGAATATAAAGAGTGGGGATGAAAAAATTTACCGAACGAGCACAATTTGACCTTTCGAAAATCAATAAGGAAGTGTTGGATGACTGGCAGAAGAAAGACATTTTTAACCGAAGCATAAAAGAGCGTGAAGGCTGCCCTTCGTTTGTATTCTACGAAGGCCCTCCGTCGGCTAACGGTATGCCGGGAATCCACCATGTCATGGCACGTGCTATTAAGGATATTTTTTGCCGCTACAAGACCATGTGCGGGTTTATGGTTGAACGTAAGGCCGGCTGGGATACTCACGGACTGCCCGTCGAACTTGCGGTGGAAAAAAAACTCGGTATAACCAAGGAGGATATAGGTAAGAAAATCTCGGTCGAGGATTACAACATGAACTGCCGTACCGAGGTTATGAAATACAAGGAGCACTGGGGCGACCTCACCCTTAAGATAGGTTACTGGGTGGATCTGGACAATCCTTATATAACTTATGACAACCGTTATATAGAGACACTGTGGTGGCTGCTCAAACAACTTTACAACAAGGACTATCTGTATAAAGGTTACACCATTCAACCCTATTCGCCCGCTGCAGGAACCGGACTCTCCAGCCATGAACTGAACCAGCCCGGCTGCTACCGTGACGTAAAGGATACCACCGTGACGGCTCAGTTTGTAGTGACGGATCCCAAACCTGACATGGAAGGGTGGGGCGTGCCCTGTTTCCTGGCATGGACCACAACCCCGTGGACTCTGCCTTCAAATACCGCTCTGTGTGTGGGCAATAAGATTGACTATGTGGCTGTACGCACCTATAATCCCTATAACGCAAATCCTGTGACCGTAATTCTGGCCAAAGATTGCCTTGCAACATACTTTGATCCCAAAGGTGCCGAACTTGATTTGGACTCATACAAGCAGGGCGATAAAATCATCCCTTACCGGATTGTGGGCGAGTATAAGGGCGCCGATCTGATAGGGATGCACTACAAACAGCTCTTCCCGTGGGTAAAACCGGTTACAATTGCCGATGACGGCACAATTACCAAATCCGATGCCGGTTTCCGTGTCATTTGCGGCGACTATGTCACCACCGATGACGGCACCGGTATAGTCCATATAGCGCCTACTTTTGGCGCCGACGACGCGTTTGTGGCTAAAGCTGCCGGAATTCCTTCGCTCTTCATGGTCAACCGTAAGATGGAGACCCGTCCCATGGTGGACCCGACCGGTAAGTACTGGAAGATTGACGACCTCGATCCGGATTTTGTTAAGGACTGCGTTGACACCACACTCTACAGCGAGTACGAGGGTGCATACGTAAAGAATGCCTACGACCCGAAATTCAACGTTGACGGCAAGTACGACGAAGAGGCCGCCGACAAGGCCGAGGACCTGAATGTCTATATGTGCGTTCGCATGAAACAGGATGGCAGCGCTTTCAAGATAGAGAAGCATGTCCACAACTATCCGCACTGCTGGCGCACGGACAAGCCGGTGCTCTACTATCCGATGGACAGCTGGTTCATTAGGACGTCGGCTGCACGCGAGAGCATGATGGAGCTCAATAATACCATAAAGTGGAAGCCCGAGTCAACAGGTACTGGGCGATTCGGCAAATGGCTTGAGAACCTGAACGACTGGAACCTGAGCCGCAGCCGCTACTGGGGTACTCCGCTCCCGATCTGGCGTAATGACGAGGGCGATGAGATATGCATAGGCTCGGTTGAGGAGCTTTACAACGAAATAGAAAAATCGGTCAGGGCCGGAATAATGAAATCCAACCCGTTAAGGGAGAAAGGATTTGAGCCCGGTCTCTATTCGGCCGAAAATTATGATAAGATTGACCTGCACCGCCCGTATGTGGATGACATTGTGCTGGTATCTAAGGCAGGCCGCCCGATGAAGCGCGAGCTGGACCTGATAGACGTATGGTTTGACAGCGGCGCTATGCCGTTTGCTCAGATGCACTATCCGTTCGAGAACAAGGAGCTGATAGATAATGGTACTGTATATCCGGCAGATTTTATAGCCGAGGGCGTTGACCAGACACGCGGATGGTTCTACACTCTGCATGCCATATCCACTATGGTCAAGGGCAGTGTCTCATTCAAGGCTGTGGTCTCAAATGGTCTGGTACTCGACAAAAACGGCAATAAAATGTCCAAGCGTCTGGGAAATGACGTTAACCCGTTCCAGTTGATCAAACTGTACGGCAGTGATGCCTTGCGCTGGTATATGATAACCAATGCCCAGCCCTGGGATAACCTCAAGTTCGATGAGGACGGGGTGAGGGATGTGATCCGCAAGTATTTCGGAACTCTTCACAATACATACAGGTTTTTTGCACAGTATGCCAATGTGGATGGATTTACCAATGCCGAAGAGATGGTTCCCATGGCAGAGCGGTCCGTTATGGATCACTGGATACTGAGCGAACTCAACACACTCATTAAGGAGGTGAGCGAGAGTCTTGACGACTATGAACCTACCCGTGCCGGCCGTCTGATCGCCGATTTTGTAAACGACTACCTCTCCAACTGGTATATCCATCTTACCCGCGACCGTTACTGGGGCAGCGGCATGAGCCGTGACAAGCTGGCCGCATATCAGACACTCTATACCTGCCTTGAGACAACAGCAAGGCTTATGGCACCCATAGCTCCCTTCTATGCGGACCGTCTGTGGCGTGACCTGACATCGGTGGCTGACCCGAAGGCTCCCGAATCCGTGCATCTGGCATTGTTCCCCAAATGCGATGCGGGTCTTGTGGATAAGGAGCTTGAAACCCGTATGGAGCTTGCCCAAAAGCTCACCTCAATGACACTTGCTCTGCGTAAGCGCGATGATGTTAAGATCAACGTGCGTAAACCGCTGCAGAAGATTCTCATTCCTGTTACAGCAGAGCTGCGCTCTCATCTTGAACCGGTAAAGGACCTTATCCGCGATGAGGTGAATGTCAAAGAGGTAGAATTTGTTGAGGGAATTAATGATATCCTTGTCAAAAAGGTAAAATGTAACTTCAAGATCTTGGGTAAGAAATTCGGTCCGCTCATGAAGAGCCTGTCGGCCGCTGTTCAGAATATGAGTCAGGCCGATGTTGCCCGACTGGAGCGAGACGGAAGCTTCACCTTCAATCTGGACGGCACTCCTGCTGCCATTGACGTCAGCGAGGTCGATATCTACAGCGAGGATATACCGGGGTGGGTCGTTGCCAACGAAGGTATATTGACTGTTGCTCTGGATGTTACCGTCACCGAAGAGCTGAAGCGTGAAGGCATTGCCCGTGAATTGAAGAAGAGGATTCAGGATGTACGCAAACTTATGGGTTTGGAGATCACCGACCGTATAAATGTACGACTCAGCTCGGATCCCGGAACCGATGAAGCTGTCCGCGAATATGAGGAATGGATCAAGAGTCAGGTTCTGGCCGATTCCGTAGAGTTGGTCCCGAATCTTGAACGGGGAGAGGACATTTCGTTTGACGAGTTTTCATTTAAAGTTGAAATAGAAAAAATATAATAACCTAATTTTATTAACCATGGTAAAGAAGAGTCGCTATTCTGATCAGGAACTCGAGGAGTTCCGTCAGATAATTAATGAGAAACTGGAAGTTGCCCAGAGAAATTACGATGCGCTCAAAGCTTCGCTTATGAATGCAGACAACAACAGCACTGATGACACCTCTCCCACCTATAAGGTTATGGAAGAGGGGGCAACCACTCTATCAAAAGAGGAGACTACCCGTCTTGCACAGCGACAGATGAAATTTATCCAGTCACTTCAGGCCGCACTTGTGCGTATTGAGAACAAGACTTACGGTATTTGCCGTGAGACCGGCAAACTGATTCCCAAGGAGCGTCTGTACGCGGTACCTCATGCTACGCTTACCATTGAGGCTAAACAGAAAAAGCGTTAATTTTGCAGGATGGAAAAAGATCTGAAGGAGAAAACTGCGGTTTCATCTCAGGGTCGTCTGGCTGTTATCATAATTCTGTCTGTACTTTTGATAGATCAGATCATCAAAATTATAGTCAAGACCAATATGACCATTGGCGAAGAGATATTTATAACCCAATGGTTCAGAATTCTTTTTGTCGAAAATTCCGGAATGGCGTTTGGAATGGAACTTATAGGAAAGTTATTCCTGTCACTCTTTCGGATAGTTGTTATATCGCTTTTTGGATGGTATCTGGTCAAAATCCTCAACAAAGGGTTCCCTACAGGATATGTGGTCACTGTGGCTTTTATTTTGGCAGGTGCGGCAGGTAATCTTTTTGACAGCATGTTCTATGGATTGATCTTTACCGAGAGCACCCCTTTTCAGGTAGCAGAGCTGACCGGGTTCGGTACAGGATATGCCCCTTTCTTATATGGCAAGGTGGTCGATATGTTCTATTTCCCTTTATGGAGATGGCCTGACTGGATGCCTTTGGTCGGCGGCGGCATATTCTTCAGTCCCGTATTCAATTTTGCCGATTCCTGCATCACATGCGGTATGTTGGTCCTGATCATTTTTTATAATAAAGTGGTTAACATGGGGCTGGTTTACCGTGATTCCGATGAAGACGAACAGTCTCATTGTCAAGATTCCGGTAAGAACAATGAGAAGGAAAATTAAAACTAATACATTTGGTTTATTAATTGCACTGCTGCTTCTGATGACCTTTTCCGGCTGCAGGGTAAGACGTCCCGATGATGTCCTTTCACCAAGGAAGATGGAGGCGGTCTTGTACGATTATCATCTGGCTCAGGCGATAGTGACGGAGCTTCCACCCGCAGAGCGATATGCCCGAGACTCATACCTTTATTGGAGTTTCAGCAAGAACGGAATAACCAAAGAACAGTTTGACAACTCGCTAATATGGTACACCCGCAATCCCAAGGAGCTTGCCGAAATATATAAACGCCTCTCCGAAAGGATCGAGAAGGAATATAACCAGTCTCTGAAGGCTATTCAGGAAATTGATAAGAGAGCAGTGGTCGGGACAATATCGGGCGACAGTGTCGATATTTGGTATCAGGACAGACTGAACATCTTCAACACATCGGTCTTTATGAACAGACTGACATTCTCAATAGCTCAGGACACCACTTTCTACAGAGGCGATACACTTGTCTGGACTGCCGATAATGCGTTTGTCACCCCCGATGACAGTGTTCCTCATATGGCCTACCTTTCATTGTCGGTTCGCTACAATGACAGTATTTCGACCGTAGATACCATTCTAAGGGAGAACGGCCGTACGGTTCTGACCCTGAATTTGGATTCAGCGAAGGCTATGACATCGATTACCGGCTCAATAAACTATCTGGATTCTACCGATAACAGAAATTCTATGCTGGTAGTTTCGGGGATCAGCCTTATGAGGTATCATCAGAACCGGTTACCCTCCTTGCCCTCCCCGCCTGCGGAACTCGGCACAGATGATGGCGGTGGCGGCGGCGACGTTGAGTGATTCCGATGTTGCGGCGCCGGTAGGCCAGCTTGGTATGTAGAGCCTTTTTCTGACAAGGGGTTTTATCTCCGCCCTGATCCCGCTGCTTTCGTTTCCCATTATTATGACCCCGTGTGACGACAGTTTACTTTTGTAAATGTCATCGCCGTCCAGGGTTGTCCCATATATGGGCAAAGAGCCGGGCAGCTCCTTTAGCTCGTCATACAGGTTAACGTAGTGCAGGCGTACCCTTGCCATAGCCCCCATGGTGGCTTGTACGGCTTTAGGACCATAAATGTCGGCCGTATCGGCAGAACAGAAAACATCCTTTATACCGAACCAGTCGGCAATTCTAACTATGGTACCCAGATTGCCGGGATCCTGTATCCCGTCCAGTGCCAGAACGAGCGATGTGTTTGCCGCATCCTTCATTGAACACCGGTATTCCGGGATCCTGAAAAGTGCTATCACTCCCTGCGGCGAACGTTGCAGGCTGGCCCTTTCAAGTTCGTTGCGGGTTATCAGTTCGACTCTATCGGCATTTATTTTAGCCGCACTGTCAGGCTGTCCGTCAGTCGATGCATAGAGTACACAACTGAAATGTGCCATCAGGTCATGTACAAGTTTGTGACCTTCGGCAACAAAAAGACCGGTTTCCAAACGGAACTTTTTATGTTCGAGACTCTTGATTTTTTTTATGTCGTTGCGGCTAAACATGCTCTAAAACATTTTTAAAGGCTGCGGGCGTAAAGTTAAATCTTTTTTTTGGGCAGAGCTTTGTATAGGCGGCATTCTTTCTGTAAATTTGCGGTTTGCATTGATATGAACAGAATTATTAAAACGGTATTGTCTGTTTGGGCGGGTCTGATGGGGCTTGCCTCATGTTCTGTTTATAAATATGTCCCCGAAGGAGAGTATCTGCTGGACAAGATTGAAGTGACATTGCCCTCTAAGTCAGACAGGACAGTCAAAAAGAGCGATCTTGCATCGGACTACAGGAACTATTCATATCAGGAACCCAATTCCAGATGGTTCGGACTGTTCCGTTTCCCGCTGAGGATTTACTCACTTTCGGGCGCCTCAAATCCGGACAGATGGGTAAACCGGACTCTTAGAAAATGGGGCGAGGAACCTGTCATACTGGATGAAATCTTAACCGACGCATCGGAAAAGGATATGAAACGTGCGCTGATCAACTCCGGATATCTGAAGGCCGATGTTGATGTCAAAACATCCTATTCAAAGAGGGGAAAAGCCTCTGTGCGCTACGAACTTTACCCCGGCGACGTCTATGTTGTGGATGAGATACGCTATACGGTTTCAGATCCTCAGATAGCGATTATTTTGGAGGATAACCAGGTGCATTCGCTCCTTAAGAAGGGGATCAATCTGGATGCAGGAATTCTGGATTCCGAACGTACCAGAATAACGGAGCTGCTTCATAAGCACGGTTATTACTCATTTAACAAAGACTACATTTCGTATGTAGCCGACACTGTAAACCTTAGTTACGAGGCCGGTCTTAACGTTATTGTTGCAGGCGAGGGGAGTGATGCCGAAGGCAATCCCAACCCGCATACTCAATATTACCTGTCCGATATAGATTATTATCTTATGGACACTCCTAATTTTTCATCGGACAGGGATGATACGTTGAAGACGATAGATTATAAAGGTTTCCGACTTTTTTATCCTTACGATGAAGAGAAACCCCTATTGCGTCCATCGGTTCTTGACAGCCATTCGTTTCTCCGTGAAGGGATGCTGTACAACACCGATTCCGTGTCGAAGACCTACTCGTCACTCTCCCGTCTGGGAATACTCCGATATACGAACATACGTTTTGAACCGCTGCCGGGTACGGCTGACAGGCTCAAAACCAACGTCTATCTTGTTAACCTTCCAAAGCACTCATTCAGCTTTGAGATGGAAGGGACCAATACCGCAGGTGATCTTGGAGCCGCCGCATCGGTTTCTTTCATGAACAGAAACCTGTTCCGCGGTTCCGAACAGTTTACTCTCAAGCTTCGCGGCGCATACGAATCAATAACCAATCTGCCCGGCTATTCAGGCGATACCTATCTGGAATACGGACTTGAGGCCAATCTTGACTTTCCTGAACTGCTTCTGCCGCTGGTCTCACAGGCGCAGCAGCGTCGAAGCCAGGCTACCTCACAGTTCAGTCTGAAGGTCAATTCGCAAAACCGTCCGGAATTTTACAAGACCATATTCTCGGCCGGATGGAGCTATCTGTGGAGCGACGGCTGGCGCAAATCACATCGTCTGGATGTGTTGGACATCAACTATATTGTGCTACCGTGGATATCGGATCACTTTAAAAAGGAGTATCTGGATCCCATAACCTCCAAAAACTCAATTTTGAAATATAACTACGAGAATCTGCTCATAACCAAAATAGGATATAACTACTACTATTCCAATTTCCGGCTGAAATCTGTCAGCCCTTTCCAGTATTCGGTCCGCATAGGAGCGGAAACATCGGGTAATATACTCTATGCCGCATCGAAACTGTTGGAAAGCGAAAAGAATGCCAATGGTCAGTATGAGGTTATGAATATAGCTTTTGCACAGTATGTGAAGCATGATTTTTCGTTTACGGGCAACTGGAGGATCGATGCCATCAACAATCTCCTGCTCCATGTGGAGTGGGGAATTGCGGTGCCATACAATAACTCCACCAGTCTTCCGTTTGAAAAGCGGTACTTTGCAGGCGGCGCTAACAGCGTCCGGGGTTGGTCTGTCCGTGAACTTGGCCCGGGAACATATCTGGGCAATGACAAGGCAATAGACTATATCAAGCAGTCCGGTGACATAAAAATAGGTGCCAGTTTGGAATTCCGGTCAAAACTGTTCTGGAAACTGAACGGAGCGTTATTTCTTGATGCCGGCAATATATGGACTATTCGTGAGTACGAGGAACAGCCGGGTGGTCAATTCTTTTTTGACTCATTCTATAAGCAGATAGCTGTCTCGTACGGTGCCGGAATAAGGATGGATCTGGGATTTTTTGTCCTCAGGGTTGATGGCGGTATGAAAGCCTACAACCCGGCCGGGAATACGGTTTATCAGCGTATCCCATTACTAAACCCCAATTTCGGACGTGACTTCGCATTTCATTTAGCGGTGGGATATCCGTTTTAACAACATGCAAAGCAAAACAGGTATGGAAAAAATAAAACAACATAATGAAAATTCATTTTATGAGTCTGTCAAGTGGGAGCAGCGGAAACTGCTACTATCTTGGCACCGAAGATTACGGAATACTAATCGATGGCGGCATTCCTGTCAAACAGATTAAGGGGTATCTTAGGGATGCCGGCATTCCGTTCGAGAGAGTTTCGGCAGTATTTGTCACACATGACCATGCTGACCATATCAAATCATTGGGCAATCTTGGTGAGAAGTGTGGTATTCCTATCTATGCAACAAAAGAGACCCATGCAGGAATCAACAACAACTACTGTACAGTAAAAAAACTTGAGAGTTGCGTAAGGTATATTGAGAAGGAGACTCCCTTTTTGTTTCGCGATTTTCGCATCACAGCCTTTGAGGTTCCTCATGACGGCACCGACAATGTGGGATACCATATTGAGGTTGACGGAAAGGTGTTATGCTTCGTCACTGACCTGGGACACATAACCGATACGGCTGCAAGATATATTCTTAAAGCTCACTATTTGATTGTCGAAACGAACTATGACGAGGATATGCTCCGTATGGGAAACTATCCGCAGTTCCTTAAGGAGAGGATAACCAGTCCTTTCGGGCATCTGAGCAATAAGACTACGGCCAATTTCCTTGCAGAGAATATAACCCCCAACCTTAAGCACATATGGCTTTGTCATCTCAGCGAAGAGAATAACCATCCCGAAATTGCTTATAAGACCGTTGAGTACAAGCTTCGCGGCGTCGGGATAATACCCGGCAAGGACGTAGAGCTGTGCGCCTTAAAACGCACCACTCCGAGCAAGCTCTACATTCTGGAGTAAAGCCGCTCTGTCCGCTTACGAGCCGCTCTGTCCGCTTACGAGTCGCTCTGTCCGCTTACGAGTCGCTCTGTCCGCTTACGAGTCGCTCTGACCGCCGCCGAGTGTCTGTCCGCTTACGAGCACTCCATTCACACGAGTACTCCGTTTGTGTGCGGGTAGTCTGTTAATTTATAACTCATGCTCTGATGAAGTCAGAGCTTACAAACTAAATTTAATAAACGGTCTCTCTTTAAAATTCTGTTTTTGTTTTAATAATATCTTACAATATTTTACTAACTTGCGACTCTTTACACATTTTTGGGGACAATATCGAACTCACCGGACATTAATGTATTAGAAATATGGAGAGTTTTAAAAATACATTTAATCTATTAATTTGTACCTGTCTCTTGTTATCTTGTAATTACAAAAGAGCCTCAGAATTTGTCGATTCCTTTTATGCTATTCAATCTGATACCCTTTTGGTACTGGAGAAGGTTTATGCTGACTCGGCGGATTATTTAAACCATATAGGGAGAATGTCTGTTGTCCCGTTACCTGTTGAGTTGATGTTCCCGTTAGATGAACCACATGTTTTCCGCAATAAAAATACCCTGATTTTTTTGGATAATAATCATGCTCAATTACAAATAGTTTCATTGTCAAATGACAGTTTGTTGTTGAAGAAAAATTTACTGGGCCGTGGTCACGGAGAAGTTGTATTTGTGAGTAACTCATTTATAGAAAAAGATACTTTATATATTTTTGATGGTCAGAAATTGAACTGTTATAATACTGGTGGCACTTTTATTGGGACTATAAATAGACAAGAATTTGAAATGGCAGATAAAGTATTTAAGATAAACAATAAATATTATGCCATTACTCATCACAATCGCAACCTTATCAAGGTTATTAATAATGAGGGCAAGATTCTGTCCAAACTGTTGAATATGCCCAAATTTTGGAATATTTACTGGACAGGTCGCTCAGATAATATGGATTTTTATGTAAGAGATGGTTCTTTACATTTTTTCTTGCATTATGATTTTAGGTTGTTTGGATTGACCAATAGTGATTTGGGCTGTTTATTTCAAATTAAATCGGATGAATTGATAACGTATGATGACATACAAGACATAACAGAAGATGATACCGAGTTTATCACTGATCATTTTTTAAAACTGAACAGCATGGATAAGTATCGTTCTTTTAATAGATTTATTGAAACAGACAGCTATTACA
>DDLZ01000138.1 GCA_002340405.1 Bacteroidales bacterium UBA2559 | reverse complement strand
CATTCATTACTGTAGGTCTGATGTCTATGGCATTTATGTGTTTCTCAGGCTTGGCAATTTAAAAAAGGTACATTATGAATAATCTCTATATATCAAGTATTGTAGTATTTCTGGCCGTTATACTGTTGCTGGTGGTCATATTGCTGATAGCCAAGAGATATCTCGTGGCATCGGGAACGGTCAAAATCAATATTAACGGCGAGAAGGAACTTGAGGTCAATTCAGGCGATACTCTTTTGAATACATTGGCTCAGGAAGGTGTATATCTCCCTTCGGCATGCGGAGGCAAGGGTTCATGCGCACAGTGTAAATGCCAGGTCGTTGAAGGCGGCGGTGAGATACTGGACTCCGAGAGAGGACATTTTACCCGTAAGCAGATCAAGGATCATTGGCGTTTGGGCTGCCAGTTCAAGGTCAAGGGCGATATCTCGATCAAGGTTCCCGAGAGTATATTGGGTGTGAAAGAGTGGGAGTGCGAAGTTATCTCAAACAAGAACGTGGCCACCTTTATCAAGGAGTTCATTGTAAAACTTCCTGCCGGAGAGCATATGGATTTCATTCCCGGAAGCTATGCCCAGATCAAGATTCCCGTACACTCAATGGACTATAACAAGGATATAGATAAGGAACTGATAGGTCCGGAGTATCTGCCCGCCTGGGAGAAATTCGGTCTCTTTGACCTTAAATCGGTTGTAACCGAGCCTACTGTCCGTGCCTATTCAATGGCCAACTATCCGGCTGAAGGTGATCTGATCATGTTGACCGTACGTATTGCGACCCCGCCCTTTAAGCCGAAACCGGAGGTGGGTTTCCAGAATGTTCCTACAGGCGTGGCATCGTCATATATATTCAGCCTGAAGCCCGGCGATAAGGTTATGATGTCCGGTCCTTATGGTGATTTCCATCCGATTTACGATTCCGATAAGGAGATGATATGGGTAGGCGGTGGCGCCGGTATGGCTCCTCTGCGCGCACAGATCATGCATATGACCAAGACACTCAAAACCACTGACCGCATAATGCACTATTTCTATGGTGCCCGTGCCCTTAACGAGGTTTTCTATCTGGATGACTTCCTGCAGTTGGAGAAAGAGTTCAAAAACTTCCGTTTCCATCTGGCTCTGGACCGTCCCGATCCCGCTGCCGATGCAGCCGGCGTCAAGTACACTCCGGGATTTGTACATAAAGTGATGTATGAAACCTATCTGAAAGACCATGAAGCGCCTGAGGATATTGAGTACTACATGTGCGGCCCCGGCCCCATGTCAGAGGCTGTCAAGGAGATGCTCGATAATCTGGGTGTGGAACCTGCATCGATCATGTTCGATGATTTCGGTTGATAATTATTCTGTCTGAAATTGATAGATAAGTGTTTGACCCCCGAAGATTGTGAAAAATCTTCGGGGGTCAAACACTTATTACCTGTTACGTCTGTAAGCTGATCCTTTTCTTACGTCAGTTTCGGGATGTATAAGGTCCCGAACAGAGTAAGGAGTAAAGTCTCCGTTTTTTTGTAATATTATTCGAGTGTTTCGCGCTTGAGGCTCTCTATGTAGCGGTCAATACGGCGCAATTCATCGGCAATACGGATGTTTTGCGGACACTCCCTTTCGCACCGGCGGCAGGATATGCAGTGGTCGGCCTGGCGTACGGTGGAAATGGCTTCGTTGTAGGCCAGCAGGTACTTACGGCGCGCCCGGTTGTAATTCTTCTGCTCCTTGCTTCTGACGTAGGTACCGGCAATCACGTTATCATTGTAAAACGCGAATATACCGGGAATATTGATGCCGTAAGGACAGGGCATGCAGTAGTTGCAGGTCGTGCAGTTTACCAGCGGATAGTTTACCATCTGGTCGGCAATGTCGAGCAGCAGTTTATTTTCCTCCTCGTCCAACTTTTGGAAGTCCATAAATGTCTCCAGAATGTCCTGCAGGTGCTCCATGTAGGTCATGCCGCTTAGGGCACATTTTACGCGCGGGAAACTGCCCACAAAACGGAATGCCCAAGAGGCAATGGAGCGTTCGGGCTCACGTTCTTTAAGCTGATCGGCTACCTGTGCGGGGATGTCCGCTAATGCTCCGCCCCGAAGCGGTTCCATAATGATAATAGGTATCTCGCGCTTGTCAAGCTCGGCATATAGGTAGTTGGCAGGGGCATTTCGGCCGCCGGCATTTTCCCAGTCAATGTAGTTCATCTGGATCTGCACGAAATCCCATCTGTATTTGTCATGCAGTACCATCAGTTCGTCAAAACCCTCTTTATTGCCGTGAAACGAGAATCCGAGATTTCGGATGTGGCCCAATTCGCGTTCTTTGAGAAGGAAATCCATAATTCCTATCCTGGCGAAACGGTTGTTCAGATCATTTTCGTTCGGGACGGAGTGGAGCAGGTAATAGTCAATATAGTCCGTTTTGAAAATCTCCATTGAACGGCGGTACATTGTCACACAACCGTCGTATGTGGTATTACCGAAGGCAGACAGTTTGGTTGCCAGCAACCAGCTTTCGCGCGGATGACGATTCAGTGCCTCGGAAGTAATGCGTTCACACTCACCGCCTATATAGGAAGGCGCTGTATCATAATAGTTCACTCCATGCTCAAGAGCAAAATCTACCAGACGGTTTACCTCTTCCTGATCTACGACATTACGGCCCTGTTCATTACGTTTTTGGGGCCAGCGCATGCAGCCATAGCCCAATATGCCGACACCGGGATAGTTTTGCAACATCTTTCCGCGCAGCTCTTTATTTGATGTTGATTCTTTCTTGACAGATTCCGGGGTACAGGAATCAAGTGCAACAGCAGCCGTTCCCAATCCCATATATTTTAAAAATTCTCTTCTTTTCATAATATCAAGCGTTGTGGTGGATAGATATTCCATTAACTGTAATGGCACTTATGGGGCGTGACGGACAGAGATTCTCACAAGCGCCGCAGCCTATGCACGAAGCGGCGTCCATAGCCAGATCGGCCTTCTCCTTGGATATCGGGATCGAATTAGCATCGGGTACACCGCCGGTGTTAATTGATACATAACCGCCTGCCTGCATGATCTTATCGTATGCTGTGCGGTCAACCATAAGGTCGCGTATTATGGGGAAACCTGCCGAACGCCAGGGTTCAACCGTAATTGTCTCACCATCCTTAAAACGACGCATATAGAGCTGGCAGGTGGTAGCACCTGTAGCAGGGCCATGGGGATAACCATTGATATATAGTGAGCACATGCCGCAAATGCCTTCACGGCAGTCATGGTCAAACACTACCGGTTCCTCGCCGGCATTGATAAGCTGCTCATTCAAGATGTCAAGCATCTCAAGGAACGAGGCGTCAGTCGAGATGTCTTTCATTTCATACACCTTGAACTGTCCTTTCTCCTTGGGTCCTCTCTGGCGCCAAATTTTCAGTTTAAAGCTTATAGTCTTTTCCATATTGATGCTTTTTTATCAGTTCTTATAATTACGGGTTTCTACCTTAACAAACTCATAGTTGAGCGGCTCCTTGAGCATTTCGGGCTTCTTGCCTTCGCCCTTATAGCTCCAGCAGGCCACGTATGAGAATTTGTCATCGTGACGCAGTGCCTCGCCTTCGGGTGTCTGATGCTCCTCGCGGAAATGACCGCCGCACGACTCCTCGCGGTTAAGGGCATCATAAGCCATGAGCTTGCCGGTCTCAATGAAATCTATCAGACGCAGAGCCTTTTCAAGTTCGACGTTCAGAGTTTGAGCGTCGCCCGGAATACGCAGGTCTGTCCAGAATGTCTTTTCAACCTCGTCCAGTTTCTTGATGGCAGTCTTAAGCGACTCCTCGGTGCGTCCCATACCCACATACTCCCACATGATGTGGCCAAGCTCTTTGTGTATGGAGTCAACGGAACGTTTTCCGTTTATTCTCATCAGCTTGGCTATCCTCTCCTTGACAGCTTTCTCGGCAGCCTCGAACTCCGGCAGGTCGGTGCTGAAACGCGGGATAGAGATCTGGTCGGCCAGATAGCTCTGGATGGTATATGGCAGCACAAAGTAACCGTCGGCAAGTCCCTGCATAAGGGCCGATGCTCCCAAACGGTTGGCTCCGTGGTCAGAGAAGTTACATTCACCTATGGCGAAAAGACCGGGTATTGAGGTCTGAAGTTCGTAGTCAACCCAAAGACCGCCCATTGTGTAGTGTATGGCGGGGAATATCATCATAGGATTTTCGTAGGGATTGACATCGGTTATCTCCTCGTACATGTCAAACAGATTGCCGTATTTGTCGGCTATAACCTGTTTGCCAAAAGTCTGTATGGCATATTTGAAATCCAGGAAGACGGCCAAACCGGTGGCATTCACGCCATAGCCCTTGTCGCAACGCTCCTTGGCGGCACGTGAAGCAACGTCACGGGGCACCAGATTGCCGAATGCAGGATAACGGCGCTCCAGATAGAAATCACGGTCCTCATCGGGAATATCGTTGGGATTTATCAAACCTTTCTGCAGCTTCTGCGCATCCTCAAGTTTCTTGGGAACCCATATACGGCCGTCGTTACGAAGAGACTCCGACATAAGAGTCAGCTTGGACTGTTTGTCACCCTGTACAGGAATACAGGTGGGGTGGATCTGTGCAAAAGCGGGGTTGGCAAACCATGCACCCTTACGATAGCACTGCATAATAGCCGATCCGTTACTTGTCATGGCATTTGTAGAGAGGAAATAGGCATTTCCGTATCCGCCTGTTCCCACTACCACGGCGTGGGCCGAGCAACGCTTGATTTCGCCGCTCACAAGGTCACGGTAGATTATGCCGCGTGCACGCTCCTTGCCCTTATCATCCTTTATCATGACAAGATCCAGCATTTCGCAACGGGTGAACAGCTCCACATTACCCTGATTAACCTGATAACATAAAGCGGAGTAGGCCCCCAGCAACAACTGCTGACCTGTCTGTCCGCGGGCATAGAATGTACGCGACACCTGAGAACCGCCGAATGAGCGGTTGGCAAGTGTGCCGCCATACTCGCGCGCAAAAGGTACTCCTTGCGCCACACACTGATCTATTATATTATTCGAGACTTCAGCCAGACGATATACGTTAGCCTCACGTGCACGGTAATCGCCGCCTTTGATCGTATCCATGAAGAGACGATACACGGAGTCTCCGTCATTCTGATAGTTTTTTGCTGCGTTGATACCGCCCTGTGCAGCTATTGAGTGTGCACGACGGGGAGAGTCCTGAATGCAGAAACATTTTACCTTGAAACCGAGGCTGCCAAGCGTTGCGGCCGCCGAAGCGCCGGCAAGGCCGGAACCTACCACGATAATATCGAGCTTACGCTTATTGGCCGGGTTGACAAGCTTCTGATGAGCCTTGTAGTTAGACCATTTTTCTGCTAACGCGCCCTCGGGAATTTTTGAATCTATAGTAGCCATTTTCGTTTGCATTTACAGTTTAAAAAATACTCTTGAAAAAGTAAAAAAGCACCACGCTCAGGAATCCCAAAACCAGCAAGGTAACGTAAATGTTCCCTATAACCTGCCAGCGTCCCAGCCATTTGCTTCCACTCCATCCCACACTATGGAACATACTCCAAAAACCGTGTGAGAGATGGAACCATAACGCCGCCAACCATACTACGTAAGCCAGCACATAGTACCACTGTGAGAAGGTGTACCGAATTAAGAATGCACCGTCTGTGGGAGATATTGACTGACCGTTAATAACTGCGGTTGTACCCAAAATCTCCTGCAACTGCATCTTGTACCAGAAGTTGAACAGATGGAGGCAGAGTCCCAAAACTACGATTATGCCCAGCACAAACATGTTTTGTGATGCCCACTCCACTGTATCATACCTCTTGTTAACGGCATACCTCTCCCTGCCTCTGGCTTTTCTGTTTAACAGCGTAAGCCAAAAAGCATAAACAAAGTGGATTAAGACTAGAACAGCAAGTCCCACCGTACCTACCAGTGCATACCAGTTGGCTCCCAGAAATTCGCAAATGGCATTGTATGCATCACCCGAGATCAGGGCCACGCAATTCATTGCCATGTGGAAAGTCAAAAAAAGGATCAAAGCAGCACCGGTAACACTCATCACCACTTTTCTTCCGATTGATGAATCAATTAACCACATAAATTTTTAGTTTAATATTGAAATTTTTGTTTGTTACTTGAATGTGTCCGCAAATATACCAATAAATGTGGATATTGCTAAAAAAATCCTATTTCCGATGAGTAAAATTACCAAAGAAATACAATTTTAAAAAAGGTTGATTTTCATATTTCTTTTTGATTATGGTTGGTTTGACAAGTTAATATCTTTTTGTCGGTTTGACAACACCTAAATGGATGTTGCAACAGAAAAGAAACAGTTTTTGACATTGAATTTGTAGGAACTGTTGGTATATTTGTATTTAAATTATAAAAACTAGAATGTTCAGGCCGATTAAATTTTTGTTTGTTATGGCGATGACGGCTATAACAGTCACTCTGTACGGTAACAACAGTGATTGCCCTGTTTTTAATACCTCGGATGATTCGGATACGTTGATGATAGATGACCATGTTGTCACTGTGGACAGAACACCGTGGCGTGAAATCTTGAACATATTGATCAATAAAGGCACGAATATTATAACGGGCAGCGGACTGTCTTTGCTGGGGTTTGAGGAGGTTTGTAAAATATCGGAGGAAAACCTGTCGGATGTTATAAAGATATTGATAGACAGCGAGGAGATATTCCCGAAATATGATGCCGACAATCGTCTGAGTGGTGCTATGTCCAAAGAAGACATTACCGGTCCGGCCGAAAATGAAAACATTGAATTCGACTTCAACAAACGCAATGACTTTATAAGGCAAAATGTGACACCGGGCATGAGTCTGATCAAATTGCAATGGAGAAACAATGAGAATTTGTACAATTCATATTGTGTGGTTTCCGATTCATTGGGGATAATTTATGACGATTTCATCACCAATTCGATAATGTTTGAAAGCAATGCCTACAATACATACCTCGATTATGACGATGACTATATTTCAATGAATGAAAGTTCTTCCGTTCCGACCATACACATCGTTCCCATTGACGGTGACTCCACTTACATTGTTATATTAAGTGACAGCCCTGCCGTCGCCGGTGTGGACATCGTCCATGACAGCGGGAGGAAGATTGAATATGTCGGTGCATCGCCCGTTTTCGCCGATGCAACCATCGCCGGTGACAATAGAGACTCCACCAGAGATATGACAATGAGAGTTCTGGAAATGCATTCTCCTCCCATCATAGAGGACAAGGCGGCAAAAAGTGAGGATCCGAATTATACCGGAATAAAAAAATGGTCATTGTTTGTTACGGCAAATTGGTTGTGGGGAACAGAGAGAGGCAGGGTGGAGATAACACATATCTGTCATTTCACCAATGGCAAAATTGTTGGACAAGATTCCGAGGCCTTTGCTTATATGACCATGGGAAACGCTGCAGCCGAAAGAACTGAGGTTGCATTCAACAAGATTTCTTACGGTTATGGATTATCCACGTCGCTTGTTGAAATAACAATAACCTATGATAACGAAGTTTATAGTGTCTCCTTCTCATCTGATTTCAATTCTAACATAGGAGGGACAGGTACTCATACTCATTTTTGATTTTTATGCCGACAGTTCTTGTTATTACAGGTTTTATTATGATTGTAGAAATAATCGCAATCAGAAACATTACTAATGACAGTAAAGAGCCGGATATCAGACATCCTTTGCTCGCCTCGTTATTTCCCATGGTTTATCTGGTTTTTAAGAAGAAACATCCCGGTGCAGACAGAGCCGGCGGAGAGGAATCAACTGTTGAGGATCTGCATTCCGCCCTTGCATCGGCCGATAAAAAGATCAAATTGACAGATTGTATCTCAACGATTAATTTGATAAAAATAGAGAGTGATTACACCATTGACAATACCGATAGCAAATATATTATGAATAAAATAATGGATTGCTACAGTGAGCCTCTGACATTATTACCCAAATCCCTGACCGATAAGGAAAAACAAATATGTATCCTTTTTTATATGGGAATAAAACCCCAATTCATCGGGGATCTGATGTTTATATCTTACTCTACTGTGCGCACACACAAGGCAAGGGCTATCAATAAGCTGTCAGAAGAAGAGATTTGTTTGATATTCAACACATAGAGAGATGAAACAGCAGATTAATTTCATATATGGTATATCGCGGCTGATAATAGCATGCGTATTGATATGTTTGCCTTGTTATCAATGCCAATTTGCCGGATGGCTGATACTTGATTTCTGTTTGGCGTTGTTTTTTATAAACAATATCAGTAACAAAAAAGTACTGGTTGCAGTTATTCTGTTACAGATTATTATCAGCCTGGCTATAATAATTGTTCTGAACACATTTACTGTCAGCGGTTATACGACAACCTCCGTTCAGCCAAACTCTTTTTGATCAAACCGTGGGTGTCAATGCCAATTGTTGGGGCATGAATGTTGCACCACTCGGCCACAGCAAATTTAACATCGGCCCTCTTTTCATATATTGACTAATGAGAGACTTATTCGTTGGCTTGGTTTGGCCTTGCCATACGTACAATTTATGATAACAACAACTGACTTCCTTTTATTACAACAATAAATTGAAGCATTCAATTCCTCTTCTTGTTTGACCCTTTTTTGTTCGGAGGTGTTTCAGCACCTCCGAACTCTTTTTATAAGATGCAAAGCAAAGGGCACTAACAATCGCTTGCCGATATGATGACCGCGGACTGCAAAAGAGAGACAGTAAAGAGACAATAAAGAAACATCTACTTGTTGAATATATGGGTATTGACGAACGCGGGAGTCGATCAATTAAATTGTTGTAACATGATAAGGGTAATAGATATTTTAAGGAAGGCTGTCCGTGACA
>DDLZ01000134.1 GCA_002340405.1 Bacteroidales bacterium UBA2559 | reverse complement strand
TTGCTGGCTTTCGGTATTGCAACAATACGCAATAACCCTTTAGCCAAATACAAGAATGTGGCCGTACGGAAAGATTCTACAGGACATTTTGTTGCTACAGGCTTTTTTGTTGCCATAGTGAATCCGTTAGTGGTCTTTATGTACATTGGGCTGTTCACGTTTTTTTCGTTACCCGTTGATAACTTTTCTAAAAGTTTACAGATGACCACTTACGCTTTCACCGTTTTGGGGGATGTGTGCTGGTGGTTTATGTTGACGTTCTTCATAAATAAAATCAGGAACCGTTTTGACCTGAAGGGTTTGTGGATGATAAACAGAATTCTGGGGACCGTGCTGATAAGTGCCGCCTTAGGTTGGTTTATCTTCATACTGTGTAACTGTTGAAATGTATATTTCGGAAAAACTCAGAACAGAAAATATAGCTGAATATCTGCTTTACATGTGGCAGGTAGAAGATATGATACGCGCTGCCGGATACAACAGCGATAGGCTCTACAATACTTTAATAAGAGAGAGCGGCCGCAGTAAGGACGATTGTCTTAAATGGAAGCAGTGGTATGATGATTTGATCGGGATGATGTATGCCGAGGGCAAAGCTTCGCAAGGACATCTGCAGATAAACGAGAATGTGCTTATCCTGCTAGAGGATCTGCATTTGCGTCTGCTCAAATCGGAGAAACAAAGTGAATACAGAGAATTGTTCTACAAGGCTCTGCCTTTTATTTTAGAGTTTCGCGGCAGGAGTAATGAAGGCGAAAAAAATGAGGAGATACGTGACTGTTTCAATATGCTGTATGGAGTGTGGATGCTGAAATTGCAGGGAAAACCTATAAGTGAACCTACCGCACAGGCTGTACAGGCGGTCTCGGCATTTACCGGAAAGCTTGCCTTTTTTTATAAGGAGGAGATAGCCGGCAGACTGGATTTGGATTGAATTATGAAAGAGATAGAGAGAAGGAGGACATTCGCAATAGTATCGCATCCCGACGCCGGTAAGACAACCCTTACCGAAAAGTTTTTGCTGTTTGGCGGCCAGATACAGGTGGCCGGAGCGGTCAAGTCGAATAAGATACGCAAGACTGCCACATCGGACTGGATGGATATAGAGAAGCAACGCGGGATATCGGTCACCACATCGGTAATGGAGTTTGATTATAAAGATTACAAGATAAATATTCTGGACACGCCCGGACACCAGGATTTTGCCGAGGATACATTCCGCACACTGACCGCCGTGGACAGCGTGATAATAGTGATAGACAGTGTCAAAGGTGTGGAGCTTCAGACCCGCCGCCTTATGGAGGTGTGTCGTATGCGCAAGACGCCTGTTATAGTCTTTATAAACAAGCTGGACCGCGAAGGCAATGACCCTTTTTATCTGCTTGATGAACTTGAGGAGGAACTGCAGATACGGGTACGGCCGCTGAGCTGGCCTATAGAGAAAGGTGTCCGTTTCAAGGGTGTCTATAACATTTTTGAGCAGAAACTGGACCTGTTCACTCCCGATAAGCAGAAGGTGACCGAAAAGGTTGAAGTAGATGTTAACAGCCCCGATCTGGAGGCTCGCGTGGGTGAGCGTGAGGCAAAGAAACTGCGCTCTGATTTGGAGTTGATAGATGGTGTCTATGAGCCGTTTGATCGCCGGCAATACTTGGACGGAAATTTGGCGCCGGTCTTCTTTGGGTCGGCCCTGAATAATTTCGGTGTGCAGGAGTTGCTCAACTGTTTTGTCAAAATTGCACCCAGTCCGCGTCCTACACAGGCGATGGAGCGGATGGTTGAGCCTGATGATCCCGGGTTTACCGGATTTATTTTTAAGATAACTGCCAACATTGATCCCAATCATCGTTCATCGGTTGCATTTTGCAAGGTCTGTTCAGGCAGGTTCCTTCGTAACGAGTCTTACTATCATGTACGGCTTGACAGGAACTTCAGGTTTTCATCGCCCATACAGTTTATGGCACAGCGTAAGAGTACTATTGAGGAGGCCTGGCCGGGCGACATAGTAGGGCTGCCCAACACCGGCAACTTCAAAATAGGCGATACCCTTACGCAAGGCGAGAAACTCCATTTCAAGGGTCTGCCCAGTTTCTCGCCGGAGATGTTCAAATATATTGAGAATGCCGATCCTATGCGTGCCAAACAGCTGGCTAAGGGTATTGACCAGCTTATGGGCGAGGGTGTGGCGCAAATGTTTGTTAACCAATTCAACGGTCGCAAACTGATAGGAACGGTGGGACAACTTCAATTTGAAGTGATACAGTACCGGCTGGAACATGAGTATAACGCTCTGTGTTGCTGGGAGCCTGCCAGCTTTTACAAGGCCTGTTGGATTGAGAGTAACGATAATGCCGAACTGGAGATGTTCAAGAAGCGGAAGTACCAGTTTATGGCCGCCGACATAGAGGGCCGCGACGTCTTCCTTGCCGACAGTGAGTATGTGTTGCAGATGGCCCAAATTGATTTTAAAAATATTAAGTTTCATTTTACAAGCGAATTTTAATGAAACCTTATGCCGATGAGATAAAACATGCCGTGCAGGTGATGCGTGACGGGGGGATCATACTCTATCCCACAGATACAATATGGGGAATAGGTTGTGATGCTTCCAATTCCGATGCTGTGCGACGTATATTGAGCCTGAAACACCGTGATGACGGAAAGTCCATGCTCTCGCTCATAGACTCCGATGCAAAACTTGGATACTATGTGCCCGAAATTCCCGATCTGGCATATGATCTGATGGATATGTCGGAAAAACCGCTCACCATAATTTATGACAATGTCCGACATCTGGCGCCTGAGTTGTTGGCCGGTGACGGAAGTGCAGGCATCAGAGTTACCCGTGAGGAGTTTTCGCGTGAACTGTGTGCACGTATGGGCGGTGCTGTGGTCTCCACATCGGCTAACGTGAGCGGGGAACCGACGCCACAAAACTTCAGTGAGATCTCGGAAGAGATAAAGAGAGGTGTAGATTATATTGTGAAGTACCGCCGCAGCGAGACAATCCGTTCAGTGGTATCGGCCATAATAAAGCTTGGCGCAGGCGGTCTTGTGAAAATAATAAGGGAATAAAAAAAATGATTGAAGAAAAAGAGAGACAGACTGATTCATTGCTTAACAGGTTTAATCTGTGGCGTAAGGATCATATCAGTGAAAAGCAGTTCATACTGCTGCTTAGTCTTGTTGTGGGTATTTTTACCGCATTCGTTGCAATCTTGCTGAAATTTTTGATTTCACTTATACACGAATTCATATACGGCAATCTGACCATCAGTAAGGAGAACTACAGCTTGCTTATCTATCCGGTCATAGGTATTCTTGTGTCAGGCCTGTTCATACTATATATTATACGTGACGACATAGGACATGGTGTGACCAAGATACTCTACTCACTTTCCAAGAAGAACGGCCGTATAAAACCTCACAATATGTATTCTTCGGTAATAGCCAGCGCCATCACTATCGGTATGGGAGGTTCGGTAGGCGCCGAATCACCTATAGTTCTGACAGGTTCGGCTATCGGTTCGAATGTAGGCCGTATGTTCAAGATGGAACACCGTACCCTAGTACTGCTGGTGGGTTGCGGTGCAGCCGGTGCCATTGCCGGAATATTCAAGGCTCCCATAGCGGGTCTGGTGTTTGTGCTTGAAGTGTTGATGTTCGACCTTAGTATGGGCTCATTATTGCCTTTACTGGTCTCATCGGTAACGGCAGCCACCGTTTCATACATCGTTACCGGTACCGATTCGATGTTCTATTTTGCGTCATCTCATGGGTTTGACCTTTCACTAATACCTTTAGTTTTGGTTCTTGGAGTAGTTTGCGGACTGGTATCGCTCTATTTTTCGCACACTATGAATTGGCTTGAGAATTTCTTCGGACGGCTAGCCAAACCCTGGAAAAAGTTTGTTTTGGGTGCAACCATTCTGAGCATACTGATTTTCCTTTTTCCTTCACTCTTTGGTGAAGGTTACGGAACTATTTCAACTCTTCTCGATGTAAACGAGGACTCCTCAAGTGTTATGGAGGGTTCGTTTTTCTATGGCGGCAATCTGCTGCTCTATCTTACTCTTATGGTCTTTGCCAAGGTCTTTGCATCGACTGCTACCAATGCCGGAGGCGGATGCGGCGGTATATTTGCTCCCAGCCTTTTTTTGGGCTGTATAGCCGGATTTGTTTTTGGAGAGCTTTCGTTGCGTTTCTTTCCGGATGCCAATATATCGGTACAGAATTTTGCACTGCTCGGAATGGCCGGTCTTATGTCGGGTGTGATGCATGCTCCGCTTACAGGAGTCTTTCTGATAGCTGAACTGACCGGAGGATACTCTATGTTTTTACCGCTCATGATGGTCTCCATCTTGTCATTCCTTACGATTCGTCTGTTTCACTCTCATTCTATCTACTCAATGCGTCTTGCACGTAAGGGTGAACTTATGACTCATGATAAAGATCAGGCGGTACTGCTTTTGATGAATATAGATAGTTTAATTGAGACCGAGTTCCTTACTCTCAAACCTGAAATGAATTTGGGCCAACTGGTCAACGTAATAGCCCGTTCTAACCGCAACCTCTTCCCTGTGCTTGACGATGATGGAAGTTTGGTGGGAATTGTAAATATGGAGAGCATACGTAATATAATGTTCCGTCAGGAACTGTATAATCGGTTTACCGTACAGAGACTTATGGAACTACCGCCGGCGCGACTCTCCGTAAATGATTCCATGGAGGCTGTTATGAATAAGTTTGATGAGACCAGTGCCTGGAATCTTCCGGTGGAGGATGAAAATGGCCGTTATATGGGTTTTGTCTCTAAATCGAAAATATTCAATTCATACCGCAACATACTGCTCGAAATTTCGGGTGAATGATTGTTGTATAAACAGAAAAGATTATTTATGGGAAAGAGAGATTTTAAGATTGTGTTTATGGGAACTCCCGATTTTGCGGCGTTCTCTCTGCGTCATTTGCTGGAGCATGACTATAATATAACAGGTGTAGTTACCATGCCTGATAAGCCTATGGGGCGTCACGGCAGTCTGCTTCAGAGCAGTCCTGTCAAAAAAACAGCTCTTGAGGCGGGTATTCCTGTATTACAGCCCGAAAAGCTCACCAATCCTCTGTTCCTTGAGCAGCTCAGATCTCTTGATGCCGATCTTCATATTGTCGTTGCTTTTCGCATGCTTCCGAAAGCTGTGTGGGATATGCCTCGTCTGGGCACTTTTAATCTGCACGCCTCATTGCTGCCCCAATACCGGGGCGCAGCTCCAATCAATTGGGCTATAATAAACGGTGAAACCGAAACGGGTGTGACCACATTCTTTCTGGATCATGAGATAGATACCGGTGATATAATAGACCAGGTGAAGGTTCCTATCAATCCCGACGACAATGCCGGAACACTGCATGACAAGCTGATGGAGATAGGGGCTGAACTTGTGTCACGCACAGTCGATGATATCATTGCAGGCCGTGTGCGGACGATGAGTCAGCTCGATATTCCTCTTTCCGAACTGCGTCCTGCGCCAAAGATATTCAAAGAGAACAGTCGCATTGACTGGAATATGACTTCCCGTCAAATCAATAATTTTATTCGCGGGCTTTCACCTTATCCCGCTGCTTGGACTATCTTGAAAAATCCTGACGGCAGGGAGCGTGCTTTCAAGATATTTGAGGCAGAGCCTGTTGATGCTCCGTTGCAAAAGCCCGGAACCGTATGGTGTGACGGCCGCAGGTTTATCGAGGTTTCAACTGCCGACGGTGCCCTAAGACTTCTTGAAATTCAAGCTGCAGGGAAGAAACGGCTTCCGGTATGCGCTTTTCTGTGTGGAAATGACCTTACGGACTGCTGTTATTTTGAATAAAATGTCACTTGAAATGTTAAAAACAGATTTTTTCTTTTCATTTAAAAAAAATTCACATTATCTTTGCTGACGATCTCGTGAAAAATAGATTTCCGGGAGCTTAAGATAATATTATTCACTTCAAAAACCGAATGCCTATCGACTGAACATTACTCCTAAAAACCAAGAAAAGAAGAAGTAATGGAAAATTTGAATCTGATGACCGACGATATGTTGGTCGGTCTCTATTCAGACGGAGATGGAAAGGCTTTCGAAATCCTTTTAAACCGCTATAAAGATAAGTTATATTCGTACATCATGTTTGTTGTACGCAACCGTGATTTGGCCGATGATATCTTTCAGGAGACATTTGTTAAGGTCATAGTTACGCTTCAACGCGGCGGATACACCTGTAACGGAAAGTTTGGTGCATGGATTACCAGAATAGCCCATAACCTTATCATTGACGGATTCCGACAGGAACGTAATGAGAATACCGTAAGAAATGACGAGAGAGAGTATGATCTGTTCAACGATGCCCGGCTTTCCGATTCCAACATCGAGGACAATATGATAAATGAGCAGACACTGCGTGATGTGCGGCGTCTTATGGACATGCTTCCCGACAACCAGCGCGAGGTGGTCTTCATGCGTTATTATCAGGATTTGAGTTTCAAGGAGATAGCCGATATCACCGGAGTTTCAATAAACACAGCTTTAGGCCGGATGCGTTATGCGCTTATTAACATGCGTAAAATGGCTGCCGAAAAAAATATTATTCTTAACATGGCTTGATTTTCTGTAGGCTTAACCCTTTTTGGGGCTGTTTTAAAATTTTAATAAAAACTTTTGCCTCTTTGAATACTAATTTATTTATGTTTGCGTTTGTACTTTATACAATGTAAACTTAAATGAAAGCCTATGGATGAGACTTCTACTTCTTCTTTGATGATTTCCGAAAATCTGATGCGGAGTGCTCTCAAAAGCTTTTCGTACGGATCACCGGCTGAAAAAACCATCAATTTTATATTGAATTTTGCAACTACTGTGCGTGCCGTCGATGATATGCCCGGCACATCCGGTATTTACTCCCTGAATTAATCGTCCGGGAATATTGTTTAGGATATGAGTACGATTGTAGCCCCTTCACTTCTGTCGGCCGATTTTGGAGACCTTCGTAAGGATCTGGAGATGATTAACCGCAGTGAGGCCGATTGGCTTCATCTCGATATTATGGACGGCGTGTTTGTCCCTAACATCTCTTTCGGTTTTCCAGTCCTGAAGTATGTTGCACAATATTGCAAAAAGCCTCTTGATGTCCATCTCATGACAGTTCAGCCTGAAAAATTTCTGGACCGTTTTCATGAGCTTGGAACAGCTATCTATAATGTCCATTTTGAGGCATGCATGCATCTTAACAGAGTAATATATGAGATAAAACAGCGAGGAATGAAGGCTGCCGTGACACTGAATCCTTCAACTCCGGTCTCTATGTTAAATGATGTGATTGCCGACCTTGACATGGTACTCATCATGACCGTCAATCCCGGATTTGGCGGACAAAAGTTTATTGAACACTCTATTGCAAAGGTTAAGGAACTTCGCAGACTGATAACACAGACAGACTCTAAAGCTTTGATTCAGGTTGATGGCGGCGTTAATTTTGAAACTGCTCCACGTCTTGTCAAGGCCGGAGTTGATGTGTTGGTATCAGGCAGTACCATTTTTTTGGCACCTGATCCCGAAGAAGCCATAAGAACACTAAAAAAATTATGATTTTATTTTGAAAATTGCGGACTGGCCTTCTATGAGACTGGTCATTCCGCTTATCGGAGGCATACTTATATCGGATACCATTGAAAACACCGGAACGCTTACAGAACTGTTGTGCTGTATGTTGGTTCCAGTGCTTGCAATGACTTTTACCTCTTTTTTATACGGCGACAAGCTGGCCCGACTTTACGGTGCAGGCTTGTCGCTTTCTTTTTTCCTTATAGGAGCGTTATTGTATTCACATAGTATGGAAAAGGTCCATGTCCGGTGGCCTGACAGCAAAAAGAGTTATACAGGGATTGTTACCGAATGGCCTCTTGAGCGCAAGGCCAGTTACCGTCTGGATTTGATGCTTCAAGACAGTTGTTGTTACGGAAAAAAGATATACCTGTATGTTCCCAAGGACAGTATGGCCATATTAACCGAGCCCGGACATAGGGTCATCTTCTACGGAAGCGTAAAGGAGCCGTCGAATGAGGGTGTTATCGGTTTTGATTATGCATCGTATCTCTATAGGCACGGTATTTCCGGAACATTATGGGTGCCATCGGACTCATGGAGGCAGTTACCGGCTTCGGAAAAACCGGGTCTTAGGGTAAAGGCCGTCAGAATGAGACGTCATATGTTTGAAAAATATCGGGAATGGGGACTTGACGGTGACGGCCTTGCCATTGTGGCAGCCGTTTCGCTGGGTGAAAAACGGGACATGGACGATGATCTGAAAGAACTCTATTCCGATTCGGGTACAAGCCATCTTTTAGCCGTATCGGGTCTGCACGTGGGAATAATGTGCTCATTTTTATATTTTCTTTTTCCCATGTTCATGAACCGTCGCGGACTCTCCTGGATACGTGAACTCATAGTCATGACTGCCATGTGGGGATATGCCGTATTGATTGGTCTGCCTGTCTCCATAACTAGATCGCTCGTCATGTTCACAACGCTCTCCATCTGCCGGACGGTGGGTCGTGAAAATTCATCAATCAACAGTCTGGCTTTTGCTGCTGCGGTTATGCTCTTGTTTGATCCGACAGCTCTCTACGATATAGGGTTTCAACTCTCGTTCAGTGCCGTCCTTTCCATACTCCTTTTTGAACCTCTCATTTCAGGAATTCTGAAATTTCGTTCCAAAATAGCAATGTACGTATGGAATCTCATCTCTGTCTCTACTGCCGCTCAGATAGGTACTGCACCTTTGGTCATATACAGCTTTTCCGGATTTCCCACATATTTTCTTATCACAAACCTGTTTGCCATACCCATAATTTTTGTCATTGTCTCACTCTCAATGGTTCTGTGGGGTGTTTGCTGGATTCCAGTGTTGCGGATAGTTGTGGTCAAGCTTCTTTCGTTCTTGATATATGTTATCAACGGAATTATGAAACTGACAGTCTCGTTACCTGCTTCACGCATTGAACTTACTATTGATGAACCTTGGAAGGTTTGGGCGATCTATGCAATTATGTTTCTACTTTACCGTTGGATTGTGGAGAAGCGTATCCGTCGTTTTGTGCAGGCGCTTTCGGTTGTGGCAATTTGGTGTACTGTAGTATTACTCCTTTCATTTTGGACTTTGTAGTTCGGATGATTATAAGTATTTTTGCAATCGTAAAATCATTAATGTGCAATGATCGAGAACTACTTCTCTGCCGATGACATTTTGGAGTTCCGTATCTGGATGAGATACGCTGACCGTTTTGTTGTAATTTCTCATATGGCACCCGATGGTGACGCAATAGGATCATCGCTGGCAATGTGCCGTTATCTGAAATCCCATGGCAAGGAGGCAGTAGTCATTGTTCCCGATCCGGCTCCCGACTTCCTTATGTGGCTTCCCGGTGCCGACGATATTATTGTTTTTGGCTCCGCTCCCGATAAAGCTGAAAAGCTTGTTTATAAGGCCGATGTTGTATGCTGTCTGGATTTCAATGTGGTGAAACGCATTGACAATATAGCCTCCAGTTTTCTCTACACCAAGGCTAAGAAGATAATGATAGATCATCATCCTTATCCGGGAGCTACTTTTGATGTGACACTTTCACATCCCGAGGCATCGTCCACATCGGAGCTCATATTTCATTTGATTTGTGCGTTGGGCGACTTTAGCAGGATTGACAGGGAGATGGCCGAATGTATCTATACGGGAATGATGACCGATACCGGCGCATTTACTTATAACAGCAATAATGCCTCTCTTTTCCGTGTGGTAAGTCGTCTGATAGATATGGGAATCGATAAGGATGTTATATACAGAAGGGTTTACAGTAATTACTCTGAGGACAGGATGCGCCTGCAGGGGTATGTGCTCAATGAAAAGATGCAGGTTTTTCCGGAAATGTCAACTGCGATCATCACTCTGACCCAGGACGAGTTGGATAGGTTTCATGCCCGTAAGGGTGACACTGAAGGATTTGTCAATCTGCCCTTACAAATCAAGGGGATCAGCCTCTCTATATTTATGCGCGAGGATAGGGAATTGGGCAAAATCAGACTGTCATTCCGGTCGGTAGGCAGCGTCCCATGTAACATCCTTGCTTCAGACTGGTTCCATGGCGGCGGTCATGTCAATGCCAGCGGAGCTCAGTATGACGGAACTCTCGAGGAGGTAATTGCCCGTTTCCATGAGGCTATGAAAGCATGGAAAAAATCAGATAGTGAAAGTATAAAACAGTTGTTTAGAAAAAAACAAAAAAAGAGATGAAAATATCATTAAATAGTGCCATCGCTTTGATAGCTGTTTTTACACTCTTCACAGCATGCAACGATGATGAGACGTATGCTGAACAGAAGGAGCGTGAGAACAAGCAGATAAACAGTTTCATTGAGAAACATAATATCGATATTATTTCAATGAACGAATTCCTTAAGGATACGATTACAAGCAATCCCGAGACCGGTCCGGATAAAAGCCGTAACGAATATGTTCTGTTTAACGATAACGGTGTCTATATGCAGATTGTACGCAGAGGGCAGGGCAGGCTTATGGAACCCGGTGAAACATGGTTTATGAATGCCCGCTATACTGAGGTCTATGTCTCTAGTGGTGACACTCTGACCATGAACACCCTCAACTCATATCCCGAATCACTCTATGTCAAACGTACCGGTGACACATATACAGGGTCATTCACTTACGGTATTATGGCCACCCGATACGGCAATGCCGTACCCAATTCGTGGATAATGATATTTCCTTTTATTAAACCCGGGTTTCTCAATGGCGATCCGTCAGCTAAAGTACGTCTTATAGTCCCTCATTCCGAAGGTACCCAGACAGCCTCATCCAACGTCTATCCGACGTTCTACGAGATAACTATAAGTACGGAGAAATGGCAGTCGGCAGATTAACATAAAACTGAACCAGAAAATACCCACTGAAATATGGCAATGATAAAATCAATCTCCGGATTGCGCGGCGAGATTGGAGGTCCGGCCGGAGACGGCCTGACGCCGCTTGATATAGTGAAGTTTACCTCGGCATATGCCGCATGGGTGCGGTCGGAAAATCCTGATGCCCGTCATATAGTTGTGGGGCGGGATGCCCGTCTGTCAGGCGAAATGGTCCGTCAAATTGTCTGCGGAACACTTATGGGTATGGGGTTTGACGTAACCGATATAGGTCTGGCTACAACACCTACTACCGAACTGGCAGTCACATGGCTGAAGGCGGACGGAGGGATCATCTTGACCGCCAGTCACAATCCGCGTCAGTGGAATGCTCTGAAACTGCTCAACAGCCGGGGTGAATTCCTTACTGCCGACGATGGCCAAAAGGTCCTTGAGAGGGCAGAAAAAAAAGACTTTATATATGCCGAAGTTGATTGTCTGGGTCGTTATATGACCGATGATACTATGGATGACCGCCATATAGAAGCCGTTTTGGCGCTTGATCTGGTCGATGTTGAAGCCATACGCAAGGCCGGATTCAGCGTTGCGATTGACTGTGTCAACTCGGTGGGCGGTATAATACTTCCCAAACTGCTTGACAGGCTTGGTGTCAGGAGTGTTAAAAAGCTATATTGCGAACCTACGGGTGATTTTCCTCACAACCCCGAGCCTCTTGAGAAGAACTTGGGTGACATCATGGAACTGATGAAGAACGGACGATATGACGTGGGTTTTGTGGTTGATCCCGACGTTGACCGATTGGCCATCATCGATGAGAAAGGCGGTATGTACGGTGAGGAATATACCCTTGTGACCGTAGCCGATTATGTTTTGCGTCATACTCCGGGTAACACCGTCTCAAATCTCAGTTCGACCCGTGCACTGCGTGATGTGACCCGGCTTTATGGCGGCCGATACAGTGCGGCGGCTGTGGGTGAGGTAAATGTAGTAGCCAAAATGAAGGAGACCGGAGCCGTGATAGGCGGTGAAGGGAATGGCGGTGTTATCTATCCTGCACTCCATTACGGTCGCGATGCACTTGTAGGTATTGCTCTGTTCCTGAGCCACCTGGCACATGAAGGAAAGAGAGTGAGCAAACTGCGTAAAACCTATCCCGAATATTTTATTGCCAAGAATTCTGTTGCTTTGAAGCCTGGTATAGATATCGATGCCATTCTCGAAAAGGTTAAGGATATCTACTCCGACCGGGAGATTAACGACATTGACGGAGTAAAGATAGATTTCCCTGACAAATGGGTCCATCTTCGCAAGAGCAATACCGAGCCTATAATCCGCATCTATTCCGAGGCTTCCACTATGGAGGCCGCCAATGCAATAGGTGAGGATGTCATTAAGATTGTCAATTCAATAATCTGACAATCCGGGTATTGCATCAACTCTGTTCATTGTATGGCCGGATTGTATGTCCATATTCCATTCTGCGCAAGTCGCTGCATCTATTGTGACTTCTATTCTACCCTGCGGGAATCCGAATCGGAACGTTATGTCCGTGCTCTCTGTTCCGAATCAAGGCTCAGGAAAAATTATTTTGACGGAGAGTCTGTTACTACCCTATATTTTGGCGGAGGCACCCCTTCACGTCTTTCAATAAGTCAGATAGCTGCAATAACCGACAGTTTGTCCGATACGTTGGGACTTGAAGGGCTCGTTGAATTCACCATCGAATGTAACCCCGATGACATAACTTCTGAGTATGTGACCGGCCTGAAGGCTTGCGGTGTAAACCGTATCAGTATGGGTGTACAGACTTTTGATGACGCTCTGCTTGAGTTTCTCGGCCGTCGTCATGATGCTTTTGAGGCGATATCGGCNNCTTCCGGGTCAGACTCTTCTTATGCAGAAATATGATCTTGAAGCTGCGGTCAGTCTTGACGTGCAGCACATATCATCATATTGTCTCTCTTATGAGAAGGGTACACCGATTGAAAAACTCAGACGGCAGGGCAGGGTGGCTGTTGCCGATGATGATACCTGTGCACAAATGTACACCCAAATGTACTGCCATTTGGAGGATGCCGGATTCGAACACTACGAGATTTCCAATTTTGCCATTCCGCGGTATCGCTCGCACCATAACAGCTCCTACTGGAGTGGAACTAAATATCTTGGTTTAGGAGCCGGTGCACATTCCTACAATGGTCGTTCCCGTCAATGGAATATTCAGAATCTGGACCTCTATATGGATGGTGTTGAAAAAGGTAAAACTTCTTATAAGATTGAACATCTCACCGAGAGGGATCGATATAATGAAATGCTTATGCTTCGACTCCGTACATCGGAAGGGATAGATTTGTCGGCGTTGCCTGCCGCTGAACGTGACCGAATTATTTCGGATTCACATCGTCTGGTCGATTCCAGGGGATTGGTTTTGGAGAACGGCCGGCTCAAGATTCCACAGGAGAGGGTGTTTGTCAGCAACGATATTATAAGTGCGCTATTCATATAGCCCGNNGCATAAAATAATCCCTATCGTTTGGTATTTAACTTATTATTGAATAAATTTGCGTGTCCAAAACTGAAAGGGCATTTTGCTGTAAAAATCAATAACTTATATATGAAGATTTATAAAACAGAAGACATCCGGAATATCGCCATAGTAGGCGGTTCCGGATCAGGAAAGACCACTCTCACCGAGAGTATCCTGTTTGAGGCAGGGGTAATTAAACGTCGTGGTTCAGTCAACTCTAAAAATACGGTCAGCGATACTGCGGCCGTTGAGTTGGAGTACGGTTATTCAGTCTATTCGACCGTGTTCTCAGTCGAGATGTTCGGTAAGAAATT
>DDLZ01000022.1:12205-17364 GCA_002340405.1 Bacteroidales bacterium UBA2559 | reverse complement strand
GTATATAGGAGAGCATCGGAAATGTCCTCATATTACCGGCCTAACAAACTGAAAATGTTGAATTTAACCCAATAAAACAATGAGAAAAAACGAATTAAACAAGTACGGAATTACCGGTGTAACTGAGGTTCTTTACAATCCCACTTACGAGGTTCTTTACAACGAAGAGACCAGACCTGAGCTTGAAGGCTTTGACAGAGGTCAGGTAACGGAACTTGGTGCTATTAATGTGATGACCGGTGTTTATACAGGTCGCTCACCCAAGGACAAATATATTGTCATGGATGCCAAGTCAAAGGATACCATATGGTGGGATACTCCGGAATATCCAAATGATAACCGCGCACTGTCCGAGGAGAATTGGAAAATACTTAAGGATATTGCAGTTAAGCAGTTGTCAGGCAAACGGCTGTTTGTTGTTGACGGTTTCTGCGGAACTCACAAGGAAACCCGCATGAAAATTCGTTTTATTATGGAGGTGGCATGGCAGGCACACTTTGTGACAAACATGTTCATCCGTCCCAAGAATCAGGAAGAGTTTGATCAGGAACCCGATTTTGTGGTTTACTGTGCTGCTAAGGCTAAGGTTGACAACTATAAGGAAATGGGCCTGCGTACGGAGACCGCCGTTGCTTTCAATGTGAGCAGCAAGGAGCAGGTTATCATTAACACATGGTATGGCGGTGAAATGAAGAAAGGAATATTCTCAATGATGAATTACTACCTCCCGCTGCAAGGTGTAGCTTCGATGCACTGCTCGGCCAACACCGATTTGGACGGCAAGAACACCGCCATATTCTTTGGCTTGTCGGGTACGGGCAAGACCACCCTTTCAACCGACCCCAAGCGCTTGCTTATAGGCGATGACGAACACGGATGGGACGATGAGGGTATATTTAACCTGGAAGGCGGCTGTTACGCTAAGGTTATCAATCTTGACAAAGAGTCGGAGCCTGATATATATAAAGCTATCCGTCGTGATGCTCTGCTTGAGAATGTCACAGTTGACGAGAACGGTAAAATTGACTTTACCGATGGCAGCGTTACCGAAAATACCCGCGTAAGCTATCCGATATATCATATAGATAATATTGTACGTCCCGTATCGCAGGGTCCTGCAGCCCAGCAGGTCATCTTCCTGTCGGCCGATGCTTTCGGCGTACTTCCTCCGGTAAGTATCCTGACTCCCGAACAGTGCAAATACTACTTCTTAAGCGGTTTTACGGCAAAACTGGCCGGTACCGAACGCGGTATTACCGAACCTACTCCTACATTCTCTGCCTGCTTTGGTCAGGCTTTCCTCGAGCTGCATCCTACCAAGTATGCAGAGGAGCTGAACAAGAGGATGGAGAAGACCGGTGCCAGAGCTTATTTGGTCAACACCGGGTGGAACGGTACGGGCAAACGCATCTCAATTCGCGACACACGCGGTATAATTGATGCTATCCTGAACGGTTCAATCGATAATGCGCCTACTAAGAAGATTCCTTTCTTTGACTTTGAGGTTCCCACAAAACTTCAGGGTGTTGCCACTGAGATTCTGGATCCGCGTGACACCTACAAGTGTGCATCGGAGTGGGAAGAGAAGGCCAAGGATTTGGCAAGCCGTTTCATCAAAAACTTCAAAAAGTTTGAGGGTAACGAGGCCGGAAAAGCTCTTGTTTCAGCAGGGCCGAAGCTATAATCCAATGCTGATATCATAAACAAAACCCGAGAACTCTTTCCGGCCTTCGGGACAGGAAAGAGTTTCTTGTTTTGATAAGCATAATTCAAACCAAAAATTATAATTGCAATGAAAAAACTTATTCTAACTCTATGTGCATGTACGATTGCTTTAATAGCAAACGCACAACCTATGGGCCGACCTATGGGCGGCTATATGGGTGGTCCGCCACCCGGCAATTTTGGCCAATCTTTCTATGAATTGGAGTCCGATTCGATTGCCGATGCCCGTATTGTTGATGTTGCAGGACGTCTGGATATGAGTGAGAAGACTTTTAATAAGATGATCAAACTCTATACACGGCAGTATGAGGAGCTTTGTCGTAACCTTCAGATGGCGGTTATGGAGTATCAGATGAGGTCTAGTGGCGGATTCGGTTCACGCGGACGCAATAATGCACTGATGCAAGAGCCGGTAACTGTCGTTTTTGATACCATTGCGACTAAAAGTACCTATGATAAGATTTGTCAGAAATATGAGAAAAGGTACAAAAGAGCCCTTGGCAATGAAAAATTCCAGATATGGCAGACACTTAGCGCAACCAAACTCGACAATAAATTCTATAACCTGCTCCAGCATGTGGAGGAGAATACGGAAAACTTTTTCTGATTTCATATAATAAAAACAGTATGCGAAAATTAAATATAGCCCTCATAGGATATGGCAAAATGGGTCGTGAGATTGAGCGTGTGGCTCTATCGCGCGGGCATCGGATTGTAGTTAAAATCGATGTGGAAAACCTTCAGGATTTCGACAGTAAGGAGTTCCGCATGGCCGATGTGGCTATTGAATTTACCGCACCCACGCAGGCATACGGCAACGTTATTAAAGCTTTCAATGCCGGATTGAAGGTAGTCAGCGGCAGCACCGGGTGGATGAATGACCACTGTGATGAGATGAAAAGACTTTGCCGTGACGGAGCCAACACCCTGTTTTGGTCAAGCAATTTCAGCGTTGGCGTAGCTCTCTTTTCAAAGGTCAACAGATATCTTGCCAGGCTTATGAACGGCTATCCTATGTATGAGGTCTCAATGTCCGAAACTCACCATATTCATAAGCTTGATGCGCCCAGCGGTACTGCCATTACCTTAGCTGAGGGAATCATTGATGAAATAGATCGAAAAAACACCTGGAAGAGAGGCACGCTGGTAAATCCTGACGGTACGGTTACAGGTTCTGCCGATTGCGGTACTGACGAGATCCTGATTAATTCGGTACGTGAAGGCGAAATACCGGGAATACATGAGATAACATACGAATCGGATGTTGACTCTATAAGGATAATTCACAATACAAAGAACCGCAGCGGACTGGCTCTTGGAGCTGTAATGGCTGCCGAATATACTGTAAGCCGCCGCGGATTCCTGACCATGGATGACCTTATGGACTCCCTTTCGTGAGATAATATAAAATCAAGGAGATGAGAAAGTTTTCCGAAATAGGTCGAAAGCGATGGATAAGAGCATTGATTCTGAGTCTCCTCTATCTGGTTTTTTTAGTTTGGGTTAAGAGCTGGATGGGACTGATTGTGCTGCCGTTCATCGTTGACGCACTTACAACCCGGATAATTAAATGGGATTGGTGGAGGCAGATTGAGAACAAACTGTTGTATCAGATAATGGGGTGGATTGACGCGCTGGTTTTCGCTTTGATTGCAGTCTATTTTGTGAACCTTTTCCTGTTCCAGAACTATGCCATACCTACATCGTCACTTGAGAAGTCACTGCTTGTGGGCGACCATCTTTATGTAAGCAAGGTTGCTTACGGACCGCGCAAACCTATGACACCGCTCACCATGCCTCTTACGCAGAACCGTTTTCCGAGAGGCGGTAAAAGCTATCTGGATAAACCGCAATGGCCATACGAGCGGATAAAGGGGTTTCGCAAGATAAGCCTTAATGAGATTGTGGTCTTCAACTATCCGAGCGGCGATACCATTTTGGGAAATCCGCAATACATGAGCGCCGATTTTTACGGTATGATAACCTATCCGCTTGGCAAGAGTCTTGCATCGGCTGCCGGCAGGGTCCCTGCCTCCATGGATTCTCTCTCTCTGCTTGAAGAGAGGAGTCTTTATGACTTCTACTACAATCTGGGACGCCGTTACATTGAACGTAATGAATCACAGTTCGGCAAGGTAAGTCACAGACCGGTTGATCGCCGTGAAAACTATGTGAAACGATGTGTCGGTCTGCCCGGTCAGACTCTCGAAATAAAGAACGGCATAATTTACGTTGACGGGGTAATGAACAGACAGCCCAAAGGTGCACAGACCAACTACAGCGTCAATCTGCTTCATCCTATCCCCGATAGGCTTAGAAGTCAGCTTCAGCTTAGTCTGGAAGATTTGCCGGCTGCCGATAACCGTCCGGGCCTGCATGTGTTTCCCCTTACCGTACAGGCTGCGGAGGTACTCAGCAGCCATAAAGAGATAGTTCAGGATATCACTCCCGTAAGTTACTCCAATGACGAATGGCTCTTCCCTCTCAACAAGAACACCGGATGGACTACCGATGACTACGGCCCTATATGGATTCCTGCAAAAGGCAGTACTGTTGACCTCACACTTGATAATCTGCCATTTTACGAAAGGATAATTGGAGTTTATGAGGGTCACGACATAGATGTTACAAATGTCGGCGACATAATCATAGATGGAGAGATAGTCACAAGCTATACATTCGGCATGGACTACTACTGGATGATGGGTGACAACCGTCAGAACAGTGCCGACTCAAGATTTTGGGGTTATGTGCCCGAAGATCATATAGTGGGCCGTCCCGTTTTTGTCTGGCTCTCGCTTGATAAAGACAAGAATTGGGGCCAAAAAGGCAAGATACGCTGGAATCGCGTATTTCGCAGTGTGAAGAGCTACAACTAAAAACAGTGACATGCCTATGTTGGCAACGCTTCTCTGTTCGGCATATATGCCGCCAATACATTTCTTCACCGCTATGGCACGTAGCGGTGAAGTTGTTATTGAACAGTATGACAGCTACAGCAAGCAGAACTGGCGCAACCGCTGCATGATTGCCGTTGAAAGCGGTGTGCAGTCACTGACAGTACCTGTGGTGAAGGGCAACTCCAAACAGCTTATGAGGGATGTGCGGATAAGCGACCACGGCAATTGGCGCAGGCTGCACTGGAATGCGCTGAAAACGGCCTATATGAACAGCCCCTTTTTTATCTACTACACTGATGACCTCTATCCTTTTTTTGAAAGGCGGTGGGAGTTCCTTATCGATTTCAATACCGAAATAACAGAGAAGATTCTGGAACTGATAGATATAAAGGCAAATATCAGACTAACTGACAGATACTTAAAACTTCCCGATATGGTTGACCTGCGTCACCTTATAGACCCGTCGGTCACTCCCCGGCAAAGCGTTGGCGAATATTGGCAGGTTTTCAAGTCAGAGAATGGATTTATCGGGGG
>DDLZ01000022.1:0-12094 GCA_002340405.1 Bacteroidales bacterium UBA2559 | reverse complement strand
GCCGGATGAGTAGCCCCCCAGACCGAAACGACCGGAGTACCGGTAAGCGATGCAAGGTGCATATTTGCAGAATCCATGGAGAGCATCACATCCAGATGACTTATCAGTGCCAGCTCACCCCGGAAACCCAGCCGCAAATCTATTATTGATACGGATTTGTACCGGCTCTCCCATTCGCATACCCGGTAACGTTCATCTCCATAGGCAAAGACAAACTGACGGCATGGACCTGAAGCATCAATCGCTGCAACCACCTTCTCCATAAGTTCCACAGGGTAAATTTTGCCTTTGTGTGCAGCAAAAGGAGCAATCCCAATCCATGGCGACTCCTTTGCGCCTGTTACCGGACCGATAATCTTGAAATCGGCCTTCCCATCCGGAAAAATGGAGCTGAAATTCAGGTCGAATTTAAAGCCCAGCCGTTCAACCACATGGAGGTAGCGTTGAATCGAAGTAGGGCGGGGTGTAAGGTCTTTAAAATGGAGTCTGGTCAGGCGATAACGTGAAATCCTCTCCTTTCTGATACGTTTTACAGGTATGCCGTGTAACTTGAAAAGTGAGCCCAAAGCCAGCGTACGCAGTACGCCGTGAAGGTCGGCCACGGCATCAAAACCCTTACACGAGAGTTCTTTATAGAGTCTTTTTATGGCTCCCCGACCATGATAGTCGCGCTTCAGGTCCACATACAGCAGGGATACATTGTCCGGCAGTCCTGAAAAAAAAGGCGCAAACCTATATGAGGTCAACATTGTAAAATTTCTGTCGGGGTATGCTTTTGCCAAAGAGTGCAGGACAGGCAGGGTCATGGCTACATCGCCTATGGCCGAGAAACGTATAAGCAGGACGTTTCTGTACGCTATATGGTCATTTGCCGGCATTCTGTCCGTATAGAACGGGGTTCAGTGAAGGATCGTTGTACATCTTCATCTGCTTATAGACTTTCATGTACTTACGGCCTTCGGCCATCTCTTCAAGCAGCATGTCTATGGCTTGAGACAGATCTTTTTCCTGTTCGAGCAACACGTTGAGTTTCTCCTGACAACGTGCCCTGTGCTCACCGGTAACGTCGGTACGTGTTGCTTCGATGGACATATGGTATATTTTAAGTGTAAGTATCGAGAGACGGTCCACTGCCCAGGCGGGACTTTCGGTATTAATGGTTGCATCAGGCTTTACCTTTACATCTTTAAAACGGTCCAAAAAATAGCTGTCTATGAGTTCAACAAGATCGGTACGTTCCTGATTTGAGCGGTCTATACGTCTCTTGATGCCCAATGCTTTAAGCGGATCTATGTCGGGATCACGTATTATGTCTTCAAGATGCCACTGGACTGTATCAATCCAGTTTTTCAAATAAAGATAGTAGTCAATTGTTTTGTGTTCGAAAGGATTATTTATTGGGGTGTCAACGTTATCCTTGACGTGATAATCCTTAATTGAACGGTTGAATACCGCAAGACTTTTACTGCTGAATGACATAATCAGTCAAATTAATTGTTTATATCAACAAAAGTAGCTGTTATTTTAATAAAAATCAATTTTTTATCCAAAATCAGCATATCATGGGTTCACATTGATTGCAATTCTGTGCATATGATTGCTAATTAGAAATCGGCAGGTTTGTGCGAAAGGCTTTATTTGATTTACTTTGCATATCTTTTTTATAAACTTTTAAATCGAAAATTATGGCAAATTCACAGATTGCTGAGAGAGTTAAAGCTATCATCGTTGACAAATTAGGTGTTGAGGCTTCTGAAGTTACTAATGAGGCAAGTTTCGCAAGCGACCTGGGTGCTGATTCACTGGACACTGTTGAACTTATCATGGAGTTTGAGAAGGAATTCGGTATTTCAATTCCTGACGATCAGGCTGAAAAGATCACAACTGTAGGTGAAGCAATCGAAATGATTGGTAAGGCTGTTGAATAATAGTCTATGCCGTAACAATTCACATCACATATGAATCTTAAAAGAGTTGTTGTGACGGGGCTTGGCGCTGTCACCCCTATAGGTAATACCGTTCCGGAGTTCTGGAACAATGCCATAGCGGGGATGAGCGGCGCTGCGCCCATTACCAATTTTGACACCGATGCAATTAAGACCAAGATCAAATTTGCATGCGAAGTGAAAGGATTCGATCTGGACCGGTACATAGACCGTAAAGAGGCACGAAAAATGGATAGATATACCCATTATTCTGTCGCATCGGCAGTGCAGGCTATAGAGGATTCGGGACTTGACATGGAGAAAGAGGACCTTGAAAGGATTGGTGTTATAATAGGCTTCGGCATGGGTGGAGTCGGTTCATTTGTAGAGGGTATTGAGACTATCACCGAACAGGCAAAGCGGGGACAGGAACTTAAGGTTACCCCTTTCTTCGTGCCGCGTATCCTGGGCTCGATAGCTGCCGGACAGATTTCAATCATGTACAATCTGAAAGGCCCCAACTACACCACCTCTTCGGCCTGTGCCTCCGGTACACATGCAATCATTGATGCTGTAAATATGCTACGTCTTGGCCGGGCCGATGTTATTGTAACAGGCGGAGCCGAGGCAGCAGTATGTGCCTGCGGTATTTGCGGATTCGGTGTGATGCATGCACTCTCAACTAGAAACGATTCCCCGGCTACGGCATCGCGCCCGATGAGCGCCAGCCGTGACGGCTTCGTGATGGGTGAAGGCGGAGGCGTTCTTATTCTTGAGGAGTATGAGCATGCCAAGGCACGCGGCGCAAAAATTTACGCCGAAGTTGCCGGATGGGGAGCCACAGCCGATGCCTATCACATGACTGCACCCGAACCTGAGGGGAACGGTGCTATGCGGGTAATGCGTGAAGCGCTTGCCGATGCCAAACTTGAACCGGCCGATATTGACTATATCAATATGCACGGCACATCAACCCCACTAGGCGACATAGTTGAGTGTAAGGCTATCAAAGACCTGTTTGGAGATGAGGCATACCGGATCAATCTGAGTTCGACCAAGTCAATGACAGGCCATCTGCTGGCCGGAGCGGGAGCAATCGAAGCCATAGCTACAGTGCTTGCCGTTCACAATGACATTATACCTCCCACGATCAATCATGAAGAGGGAGACGACGATCCTGAAATTGATTATCGCATGAACTTTACATTTAACAAGGCTCAGCGCAGAACAGTACGTGCCGCCCTCTCAAATACGTTCGGATTCGGCGGTCACAATTCATGCATCATTTTCAAAAAATTTAAAGATTGAGTTGGACATACCGGACTCCATAAAAAACAGAATCAGGAATGCGGCATTGGCAACCTTGGCTTTTGCCGCATTTTTGGGTTGTGCTGCGGTCTCTAACCCCGATGGCGGCGCCTATGACGAAACTCCGCCGCGTGTGATAGGCAGTAATCCCGACATGGAGTCCACAGATTTCAAGGGCAAGAGAATAACCATTGACTTTAACGAATTCATTAAACTTGAAAATGCCGCCGAAAAAGTGATAATCTCACCTCCGCAGCAGCAACAGCCCGAAATCAAAGTAAGCGGAAAAAAAATTCAGGTCGATCTGTTCGACTCACTCAAGACCAACACCACATACACCATTGACTTTTCTGACGGTATAGTTGACAACAACGAAGGTAATCCGCTTGGGAACTTCTGTTTCAGATTCAGTACCGGCCCGTCAATAGATACTCTGGAAGTTTCGGGATATGTGCTTAACGCTACTGATTTGGAACCTGTCAAAGGTATCACGGTGGGACTTCACAGCGACCTGTCCGATTCGGCCTTCACCACAAAACCCTTTGACAGAGTCTCACGCACCGATGGTGACGGCTATTTTGTGATTCGCGGTCTGGCTCCGGGCAGATACAGAGTCTATGCCGTGCAGGACATGGACCAGACGTTCACCTACTCGCAACGCAGTGAAAAGATAGCTTGGATGGACTCGGTTATAATCCCGTCAAGTGAAATGCGCATACGGCAAGACACCATAAAACGCAACAACGATACCGACACCATATTAAGCGTCCCTTATACGCGGTTTATGCCCGATGACATTACACTGTTGGCTTTCCAGCCTACGCCGGTAATACAGTATATGTCGAATTACGACCGCTCCACCCATGAAAAATTTACCCTTACATTTGCCTTGCCGCTTGACTCCATGCCGGTAATTAAGGGGCTGAACTTTGACGAAACCGATGCTTATGTGGTGCAGCACACTGCACGTTACGACTCAATTGTTTTCTGGATGAAGGACTCCACGGTATATTACAATGACACTCTGCGACTCAGCGTCTCGTTTCTTGCTTCCGACACAACCGGCATGCTGGTCCCCTTCACCGACACCATTAATCTGATACCGAAAAAAAGCCGCGAAGCTATTCTCCGTGATGAGGCCAGGAGGGCCGAGAACGATGCCAAGGAGTTGGACAGGCAGATAAAACGACTTGAGAGAGCCAATGATTCAATCGGCCTGCTAAAGCTTATGGAGCCTAAGAGAGTCTTTCTTAGAGCCAACTTGACAAACGGTTCACATAGTGTTGATAAACAGATAACACTTACCTTTACCGAGCCTGTGACCTTCCTTTCGGATACCGCTATCCATCTGCATAAGAAGATGGATTCCTTATGGGTAGAGGAACCTTTTCAGATTGAACAGGATACCCTGGATATTCTGAAATACTTCATATATGCCGAATGGAGGCCGGAAGAGACATTCCGCATCACCATCGATTCGGCATCTGTGCAGGGACTCTACGGTCTTCATAATGACCATATCGTAAGTACTCTGAAGTTCAACCCTTTGAACATGTACAGCACACTTACCGTACATGTCCAAAATCCACGTCCGTCTTTTGTGGCGCTGCTATTTGATTCAGGCGGTAAGATTGTTAAAACCGCACGGTTAGAGAATGGTGCCGCCGACTTTTTCCTACTCAATCCGGGTACCTATTATGTGGGATTGCTTGACGATTTCAACGGCAACGGGGTGTGGGATACCGGTGACTATGAAGAACAGCGACAGCCCGAACAGGTCTATTATCTGAACTATAAATTCCAGCTTAAGCAGGACTGGTACCATGAGACCGAGCCCTGGAACATAAATGAAATTCCGAGGTTCAGACAGAAACCCGAGGAACTTATAAAGCAGAAGAGCAACAAGACCACAATAGATATTCGCCGGAAGAATATTGAACGCGAGGAGAAAAAAGCAGCTCAGACAGCCAAAGAGAGAGAGCAGAGGGCAGAGCGCAGGGAAAAGCGGCGCACTCTTTTCAGAAAATAATTCTGCAGGCACAATTTTGTCCGGTCACAGAGGCACATCCTGCTGCTGTTACTTATTTTCATTTTGTAGGCACACATATTCCGGCTGATATTCATCCTCATCGATTTCCTTTGACCTATTTCATTTTGTCAGCTAAACATATTGCATATGCGGGAAAATGTTGATATTTTTGGGGTGTAACTTTACATAATATCATTTCCGATTGACAAAATGAGTACAAAAAAACAGGCAAACGGCACCGACAGGATAAGCTCTTTGGACCGGCGGATCTTAAGCATTATTTCACGCAATGCCCGTATCCCGTTCCGGGATGTAGCGGAGCAGTGCGGTGTCTCCAGAGCCGCTATCCATCAGCGTGTACAACGCATGTTCGATGACGGTGTCATTACCGGTTCGGGATATCATGTCGATCCTAAAAGCATAGGATACAGCACCTGCACCTATGTCGGACTGACGCTTGAAAAAGGCTCAATGTACCGTCAGGTAGTATCTGAACTGGACAGGATCCCCGAAGTTGTGGAGAGCCACTTTACCACCGGACGTTATACGATGATGATCAAGCTGTATGCACGCGACAATTCGCATCTTATGGAACTTATCAACGGACAGATCCAGGAAATTAAGGGTGTTGCCGCTACCGAGACGCTGATTTCACTTGATGAGAGCATAAAAAAAGAGATTCCCATCGATGACTGACCGACAGCTATGGACAAAACGCAGGCACTTGAGTTGCGACTGACCGAATGTTTTTCGGGTACCGCAATACTTGAATCGGATATCCCGCTGATNNTAGGTATAAGCGGCAATTTCAAAGAGGGCGATTGCACATTGGCTCAGGGCTACTGGATGTCGGTAGTCGAATCGGGTGCCATGCCTCTTATCATACCGCCTGTTGACACCATCGAGGGGATAATAAGCCTGCTTGACAGATTGGACGGCATTATACTCTCCGGCGGATCCGATATAGACCCCGTATTACTTGGCGAAGAACCGCTGGACAGCGTACAGATAAACCCGCAGCGCGATATGCCGGAACTGCTGCTGGCGCGGCTGGCATATGAAAGGCATATACCCATTTTGGGCATCTGTCGGGGCATACAGATTCTGGCGGCTGCTTTCGGGGGCAGACTCTATCAGGACATAGCCACTCAGTACGAAAAACCTTATATTGCCCATAATCAAAAGAGTGCACGCACCGAAACATCGCACAGCGTCACAATTGCAAGAGATTCACTGCTCTGCTCCATCTTAGGCAGTGAAACTGTAATGGTAAACTCATTCCACCATCAGGCTGTTAAAGAGGCGCCTTCCGGCTTTCGCATTTCAGCTTTGTCGCCTGACGGTATAATTGAGGGGATCGAGGCAACTGACTTCAATCCGGTAATTGGTGTACAGTGGCATCCCGAATGTTTTATATTGGCCGGTAACCGCTTCATGATGCCTCTGTTTGACTGGCTTAAGAATGAAGCACTTATTTACCGTAAAGCCAAAAAGCTCCATGACAGTGCAATTGTTTTGGACAGCCACTGCGACACTCCCATTTTTTTTGACAAAGGCGCCCGGTTCGATATCATGAATCCCGGCATTCAGGTCGAATATGACTATGTGTGTGAAAAATCACCGGACGGCAGCCCTACATTCATTTACAATCCGCTGGTTGACCTGCATAAAATGACCGTAGGCCGTCAGGACGTAAGCTTCATGGTCGCTTATCTGCGCCAGGAGGGGCGTGACACAGGGTCGCTGCAGGCAGCCACAGCCAAAGCCGGCCGTCTGCTCAAACTGATAGATGACCGTATAGCTGCTTGTGAGCCATACGCGCGGATAGCAAATACCCCTGATGAGGTAATCGCCAACCGCCATCAGGGCATAAAATCAATCGTCAAGGGGATAGAGAACGGTTACGCCATAGGGCTTGACACGGACAATGTGGCCCGGTTCCGCGAAATGGGCGTGGCTTATATGACACTCTGCCATAACAGCGACAATGAGATATGCGATTCGGCCAAAGGGAACAACGAGCATAATGGATTGTCCGATTTCGGACGTGAGGTCGTCAGACGGATGAACAGTGCAGGTATGATGGTTGACCTTTCACACGCATCGGAAAAAAGTTTTTATGACGCTTTGGAATGCAGCGTCAAACCTATAATATGCTCACATTCGTCAAGCAGGGCACTCTGTAATCACCCCCGCAACCTGACCGACGACCAGTTGCGGTCACTGGCTGCAGCCGGAGGTGTTGCACAGGTCTGTATGTATGACGGATTCCTGAAGAAAGGCGGTGGAGCAACCGTTGTCGATGCTGTCCGCCATCTGATGCATATGATTGACATTATGGGAATTGAGCATGTGGGGATCGGCACCGATTTTGACGGCGGAGGCGGAGTCCCGGGCCTGAGCGACGCTACATGGCTTGTCTCCTTCACAGGAAGGCTGATCTCCGAAGGGCTTACCCCATACGAACTCACCCGCATCTGGGGAGCCAATTTCCTCTCCGTGTGGCAGCGCATTTCAGCACCGGATTGAACATAACCGGAGCAGGTATAACANNGTTCCGGATGAAGACTTCTGAATGGACGGATTATGGAATATAAGTTATCATTAAACTATATTTTTTGTATCTTGCGTTTTTAAATCGAATTACATCGTTTAATGTGTAAAAAGCTGACCATACTTACACTGCTTCTCTGTCTGTGGAATGTTGCACCGGCGCAGTGGACTCGTGACGACCTGATGTCTCATGTAAACAATGTGCATGAGTTCAATCTTTCGTTTCCTCAAGAGAAGGTTTATCTTCAGTTTGACAACACAAGTTATTTCCAAGGGGAAACGATATGGTTCAAGGCTTTTGTGGTGAATGCATCAACGCTTACACGTGCCAAAAGCACCGTTCTGTATGTTGATTTGCTTTCACCTACAGGAGTGCTTTTGGATCAGCAGAAACTAAAGATTGCAGCAGGACAGGCGGACGGATGCTTCCATCTGTATGACAAATCGACGGAACAGGCAAGGGAGTTGCGTGGAGTACTGCCGTATCCGAACGGATATTATGAAATCAGAGCTTATACCCAAAATATGCTCAATTTTAACGAAAGCATAATTTTTTCAAGAGTTTTACCGGTTTTCCAGGAGCCTGTCGTTCCCGGTTACTACAGCAATCCGGTACTTCAAACACACAAAAAAGACAAGGAGAGTATACGGCCTGAAATCCGGAACCCTAAAGGTATAAATGTATCCTTCTTTCCGGAAGGAGGTTCAATGACGATTGACATGCCATCGAGAGTTGCATTTAAAGCTACCGATGAGAACGGATTCCCGATTGAAGGAACGCTTAGAATTACCATTTCAAGGAGCGAGGGTGAGATAGAGGCACATACTGTGCATGACGGGATGGGATGTTTCAGTTTAAAATCTGCCAAACGAAATATGAAAGCTGTTTTTATTCATGAAGGGAAGGAATATAATGTTAAAATGCCCGTGCCGGATGAAACGGATAACTTTTCTATAACGCTTAGCCAAACGGATGACTCTCTTCATCTGTTTATATATGAAAAAAATATGTCTTATATGGACCGAACGTTTGGACTTGCGGTAACATGCGCCGGAATGCCATTAACCTTTAAGTCTTTCGAGTGGGTACCTGATTCAACTTATATTAAATTCTCTATATCCTCTGCAAACTTTCCTATGGGAGTTTGCAAATTGACGCTGTTCGATAATTATTCGATTTATGCAACCAGACATTTTTTTAACTATAGGGAAGATTTCAGTCCTCCGCAGCTTTCCGTACAATCGGATAAAGAGAGTTATGCTCCATATGAGCAGGTCGGATTATCGCTTTCACTACTTGACGGGCAGGGTCGTCCATTCCGCGATAGGTTCTGTTTGTCGGTAAAGGATGCAAACACATTTGAGACATTGTATCAGGATAATTTAGCCACATCGTTATTACTCTCTTCGGACCTGAAGGGGCTGATAAATGACCCACACTACTATTTCGAGTCAAATGATGAGGAACACCGTTTGGCTATGGACCTGTTAATGATGGTACAGGGGTGGGAACGTTATGATTGGGAAACCATGAGTGGTAAGGTTCCTTTCAATGAAAGACACAGGTTGGAAGACAGCCTCAGTGTGAACGGATGGGTTACTTCATATTGGAGCAACAAAGTCAAGCTGGGAGATGTCAAGGTATATATTACTGTAGCTCCTCAAGGCAATGATTTACCTGTTCAATATGCACAGTACACAACCGGCAAAGACGGCTATTTTGGATTCAATGTCTTGGACTTTTATGATGAAGCTGATCTTGTCATGCTTTTGGAAAGGAAGGAAAAATTTGCGAGAAATACCGGGGCAAATATGATATTGGAACGGGCAATACAACCAAATGTCAGAGCTTTTATGAATGAGGAGCTATCTTTTCGTAAAAGGGAAGTGAGTAATAAAACCGAAACGACTAACATGATTGCATATCCTGAAACACCAAGGCTTGATGATGCGATAGAACTGCCTGAAGTTGAAATAATGGCACCAAGAAAATACATTGATTTTTTTACATTTAAAGCATTCGATGTCGAGAAGGAGGTGGAAATGGTGCTTGATTTTGGAGAATGGACAACTGACGTGTTGGGATATCTTTTAGACAAAGGATACACCTATTTCAGTGGAAATGCTATGATAAGCACGACTACTAAATATACTGACATAGGTCTTATGGAATATTTGGACGATTTTGGAAGGGAAGCATATGCTTTCGAAGAGTCCGGATATTTGGATGATTATCCCATATTTTGGTATGTACATGATTCTGAAAAACTGTATCAGTTATCTTTTCAAGATCCTATCAAATTAGACATTGAAGACATTGAGAGTATTCTGATATTTGATGAACCTGCAAGTCTGTACGAAATATCAGAGTCGGTTCCACTTTTCATGGATGCTATAGATAAACATATAAACACTGCTGCAATACTTGCTATGAAGGGTCATTTGACAAGCCGGAAATTTACCTTGATAGACATAAAGATGAAAGATGAACACCAACTCAAAACCAAAAAGGAGAAGATGAATAGAGGTAGACGTATAACAACGTTGCGGGGATTTGACTATCCGGTGCAGTTCTACAGTCCCCAGTACCCTGACGGTCCAATCGAAGGAACCAAGGATTACCGCCGGACGCTTTACTGGAATCCCAATGTTATAACGGATTCGCTCGGAAATGCACGCATAGAGTTCTACAACAACTCATACAGCACCAGGTTTAATATAACCGGAGCAGGTATAACAGCGGGCGGCACACCTTACGTTNNAACCGAAAAACAATAATACTACGATATGAAACAGAGAATTTTCTTACTTGCTTTAGTCGCGTGCTTTACGATGACAGCAGGTGCGCAGAACTACTTGACCGGCAATCCGGCTGATGAAGCGAATTACGGGTACCTGAAGCATTATCTGCCGCTCAAGCAATATATTGACTATGAAAAGTATCCCAACTTCAAGTTGGGACTTGCCATAGGCGGCAACGATTACCTGAACAATGCTACCGTCAGGGCTGTTGTAAACGGTTATTTCACCGAGACCGTTACAGGCAATGAGATGAAGATGGCAAGCTGTGTGAGAAACGACGGCTCAATGAATTTCAACACAGTCACCAATTTCGTCAATACCGCATCGGCAGCCGGTTTAAATATTTACGGACATACGCTGGCATGGCATGCACAACAGCCTGTAGGTTATTTGAACGGTTTGATCAAGGATCTGGATCCGTTGCCTATTGAAGGCAGTGACACCACTGTGTGGGCGGTGTTAAAGTCAAAGGACTTCACGCAGGAAAAGAGCATCGGCTGGTCCTCCAATAAAACGGAGTTTGGTTATACCACCTCTTTTGTCAGTGACGGCCTTCTGGTGCATACCACGAAACGTACTACCAACAATTGGGATGTTCAGTACATAGTTATGGACAATATTCCGACTGAGGCGGGCGTGACCTACAAAATGACCATCACCCTTAAAGGTTCGGCATCCGGCAATATTCACACCAAACTTGGGGATTGGGGCGGCGGACCAACTGCGACAATACCCTTCACATCGGAATGGAGGGATGTGGTTGTCAACTACAACAGCACTGTCAACAACAGCTTCCTGCTTTTCCAGCACGGACACTTTGTCGGTGATATCTGGATCAATAATATCAAGATTGAAAAGTCCGTGGAGGGAAAGAAAGCTACCCGTACCTGTCTGATAATGAATGCCACTGCAAAGAATGAGAATGTATGGGATAATCAGATATGGATTAAGCCGGGCAGTTTCAGTTCGGGCGACACCTATGAGTTCTCTGCCGAAGTGCGTGCAGACAATGCAGCTAAGGCTTCAACTCAAATACATAATGATCCGGGAAGTTACGTACATTGGCAGGCAATCGGCGATGTCAATTTCACGACAGAATGGAAGACGGTGACCAAAAAAGGAACATTCACAAATTCCGGACAGTCAACTGCGTTCAATCTCAGCGAATTTGCCGAAGCCAACAATTACTATTTCGACAATGTCAGTTTCAAGATAAATGGTGTGGAACGTGTTAGAAACGGCGATTTCGATGGAACCGATGCTTCATCGTTTGCATGGAGACGCTACGGCGAAGGTACTGTTACGCCTACTATCACAAGAGACTACCAATATGTTCAACTGCCTCAGAGCATCCCATTGTCCGATAAGGTCAAGCATGACACGCTGGTCTATGCCATGGACCGATGGATTGGCGGTATGATGAATGCCTGCGGCGGTAAGGTAAAAGCTTGGGACGTGGTCAACGAGGCTGTTTCAG